>JBBQUI010000029.1:0-23546 GCA_038212575.1 Flavobacteriales bacterium | reverse complement strand
AGAAAAGAAAAAGCTATCAACCCCAAAGCCGCCGGTTATATCAGCAAGGGTTTCACCCTTTACCAATGAAGCTTTATACTTAGCGGTTATTTCAGAAGAAGTCTGCTCAAGGTTTAGTTTTGGAGGAAACAAAATATTTCGTGTTTCAAACCACGTTGGTAGCTTTTTTTCAATCTTTTTTCGGCTTTCAATTTGCTGCATTAACTCTTGTACAGAAACATTTTCAAACGGACTTCCGGCGAATGCTAGTTTTGAAACATCGCCTTCAAAGTTTTTTATAAAATCCTGTACTTCGGTATTTAAAAGGGCGTTGCTGAACAATTATTAAAGATTTCTGGTAAGGCGTTTCACAATTTTGTATTCCGATAGAAATTCCTTGGCAATTACTTTTAGTGCTGTATAGGTAGGAACGGCAAGTATCATTCCCGGAATGCCAAAAACGAAACCACCTATTAAGATTACAATAAAAATTTCCAGCGGATGGGAGCGAACACTGTGACCGAAAATAACAGGCTGCGATATAAAATTGTCAAAAACCTGGGCAATGGCATACCCGCCCGAGGCAATAAACAATAATGGTAACAGCCCTGAAGAAAAATCTGCACCAAGGTTATTGGAAACTAATACAAGCAACATTAAACCCCAGCCGATTATTGGTCCCAAATAGGGAACAATGTTTAAAAAAGCACAGATTATGGCAACAGCTACGGCATCGCGAACATCCAAATAGAGTAATAATACAGAATAAAAAAGAGCCAATATGGAAATTTGCAACAACAAACCGATGAAGTATCGGGAAAGCAATTCTTTAATCTTTGTCAAAATTCTTTTGAATTTTTCTTCATCGCCCGTTTTGGCAAAAGCAAGCACAATGCGGGCTATTAAGTATTCATCTTTTAATAGAAAAAAAGAAATGAACAATACCGAAAATATGCCAACAATAGTACTAGCAATATTTCCAAAGAAAATATCAATAAAACTAGGAATGATTTCGATATCCATGTTTCGAACATACGAGGTGCGTTTTACAGCCTCAACCAGCTGGAAGTGGTCTACACCAATATAATCACTGGCTTGAATGTTCAGTTCGTTTAAATCCCGCTTTACCTGTTCAAAATCTATTTGGGAAATATGTTTTCCCTGTTCAATGACGATAGGCACAAAAATGCTGAGAAGCAAACTGAAAGTTCCAATAATTAAAAAAAGCGTAATTACAGAAGCGAAAGTATTTCCTAATTTCAATCTTCTTTTTAAAAACAATACTACCGGCCTTCCTATCAATGAAAGCACTAAAGCTAGGCCAACGTAAAGGATGAGTGCCTGTATTTCGAATAAAAACCAAAGCAAAATTACGATACCCACCAATACAGCGAGGGCTCTTAATATACCTAAGGTTATTGCTTTTGCGGTGGTTTTCACGCAGTAAATATACTATATTCCACTATAGAAAAAATCAAAGTTTTGTTAAGGGAAGAAAGAAGCTGGAAGATGGATGACAAGTGCGCGATGATCGGCTTGTTTTTAATTTTCGTTTGAAAGATGGTGCTTTGAAATTGGAATTTAGTGCTTAGAAAAACTAATTTTCAAAAACATATTTAACAATATTGGCTCCCATCTGCAGCGCTTTCAGTCTTACTTCCTGCGGGTCGTTGTGAACTTCAGGGTTTTCCCATCCATCGCCAAGGTCTGTTTCAAAGGTGTAGAGCAAAACCAATCTGTCTTCCACAAAAATGCCGAAAGCCTGGGGCCTTCCACCGTCGTGCTCATGTATTTTGGGCATTCCCTGCGGAAATTTGTAAAAGTAGCTAAACATTGGATAGTTAGCAGGCAGCTCTTTCAGCTCTTTGTTGGGGAAGATTTTTACAATCTCTTTGCGGATATATTGGTCTATTCCGTAGTTGTCATCAATGTGAAGAAAGCCGCCACTTATCAAATAATTCCGAAGGTTTTCAGCTTCTTCGGAAGAAAAGAAAACATTTCCGTGACCCGTCATATGTATAAAGGGGTAATCAAAAATATCGACGCTGCCAGGTGTAACGGTTTCGGGTTTTTCTTTTATTGCCGTATCTATGTGTTGGTTGCAGAATTTTGCCAAATTAGACAGCGATGTTGGGTTTGCATACCAATCCCCACCTCCACCGTATTGCAAAAGTGCTATTTCCTGTGCCGAAATGCTTCCGATCCCGATAGCAATCGGGATGAAAAAGAAAACTGAAAAAAATGTTATTCGCATAGCTTCAAAAGTACAAATTCAGAAAGAATAAAATTTTTAAATTAAAAGCATTTAAAATTCGAGTTAAACTTCGTTGATAAACGCAACACTATGGCAAGCTACAATTGCCGCCGTTTCCGTCCTTAAGCGACTTTCGCCCAAAGTAACTGGAATGTATCCGCCCTTTTTTGCAAGCTCAATTTCTTCGGAAGAAAAATCTCCTTCGGGACCGATGAGGATGGTTACTTTTTTAGTTTGAAGTAAGACCGATTTCAAGGATTTTTTATCGGTTTCTTCGCAATGTGCAATACATCTTAAATCTTCGGAATTCTTTTCAGAATTAATAAAATCCTTAAATGAAACGGCTTCATTTAAAACAGGCAAATACGCTTTCAACGATTGTTTCATTGCACTTTGAAGGATTTTTTCGTAGCGTTCGGGCTTAATGTTTTTTCGTTCGCTGTGGTCGCAGATTATTGGGGTAATTTCTGTAATGCCAATCTCCGTAGCTTTTTCCAAAAACCATTCGTAGCGATCGTTCAGCTTTGTTGGGGCTACAGCTAAGTGAAGTTGATACGGCAGTGGTTGTTGAAGTTCTTCCGAAAGAATTTTTACCAAACATGCTTTAGGATTCGCATTTATAATTTCCGAGGAAAAAAAGGAACCTTTGCCATTTGTGATTTTGAAAGTATCGCCTTCATTCATTCTCAAAACCTTTAAAATGTGGCGGCTTTCTTCTTTATCAAAAGTTACTTCCGTTGTGGTTTTTGAAATGGTAGGATTGTAAAAAAGTTGCATCTAATTCAATTTAGTTTTTGCGTGCGCAACGCCAATTTCGACCCATTGCTGCAATTTTTCTTCGGTGTCAAAGCCTTTTTCTGAAACCACTATAAACTCCTTCATTGGTTTGCCCGTGAAATCCATTGGCTTTACAAACGGACTTTTTGTTGCATCAGTCATTTTTTCATTAGGAATTCGCACCATCAATTGACCTCTATATTCTCCGAGACACATTTTTCCTTTAAAAAGAAAACTTGAACCACCGAACATTCTTTTTTCTTCAATGTACTTTTTCCAAGGGTTGAGAGCTATTCGAATTTGCTTTAATATTTCTTCAGAACTGGGATTCATTTAATTTACTTTGATTTTCTATTTGGGGTAGTGATAAACCTACAAGGTGGTTTTCTTTTGACTTCACCAGCGAAAACAACACCTTGCAGGACATTTTGCATCCGTCTTCCCTCATCCAGCACCCGTCAACTCAAAACTTCATCCGCGCCGAAGCTACAACATTATTTTCGGCAAAATTTTGGGTTTTGTATTTCAGTTCGCCCACAATGGCAATCATTGCGGCATTATCTGTACAAAATTCAAATTTTGGAATGTGGGTTTTCCATCCGTATTTTGCTTCAGCTTCTTTTATAGCCGTCCGAATACCACTGTTTGCGGAAACTCCACCGCCAATGGCTATTTCTTTAATACCAGTCTTTTTTACGGCGTTTTTCAGCTTATCCATCAAATAATCAACTATGGTAAACTGAAGGCTCGCGCAAATGTCTTCGATGTTTTCTGAAATAAAATCAGGATTTTTATTTACTTCCTTTTCAACAAAATAAAGTACCGAGGTTTTCAACCCACTAAAACTGAAATCCATGGGATTCACTTTTGGTTTGGGAAACTTGAAGGCTTTTGGGTTTCCTTTTTGTGCATATTTATCAACCAAAGGACCACCGGGGTAGGGAAGGCCAAGTATTTTTGCGCTTTTATCAAAAGCTTCGCCCACTGCATCGTCTATGGTTTGGCCTATTATTTCCATTTCAAAATAATCTTTCACTTTTACAATTTGTGTGTGGCCGCCGCTAATGGTCATCGCCAAAAATGGAAAATTTGGCGCGGTTTGTCCTTCGGCCTTAATGAAATGTGCTAAAATATGCGCCTGCATATGGTTCACATCTATCAACGGAATGCCCAAACCCATGGCCAAAGATTTTGAAAATGAGGTACCTACAAGCAGCGAGCCCATTAAGCCAGGTCCGCGAGTAAAAGCGATGGCAGATAACTGATTTTTGTCGATATTTGCTTTGCTTAATGCTTGGTGCACAACCGGTACAATATTTTGCTGGTGTGCTCGTGAAGCAAGTTCGGGAACCACACCGCCGTATTGTTCGTGAATTGCCTGAGTGGCAACAACATTGCTGAGTATTTCGCCGTTGTTGATTACGGCTGCAGCAGTGTCGTCGCAGGAAGATTCAATACCGAGAATATAGCAGTTTTTTTGTGTCAAAGCAAAATGGGGTATATTTATTGGTTGTAAAAATATAAAATTTATATAGACCAACTAATCGCTAAGAATTTAGATTAAGGGTTTTTAGATAATTTTGTTTTGATTTTTTGGATAGGGAAAATTTTATATTTTACCTCTCCCGAAACTGCCGGAAAAAAGCAGTTTCGACCTCTCTCAAGGAGAGGTAAATTGTAACCAGTTAGGAAATTTATAGTTTAAACTTTAAAAGCGTATCAAAAAACTTCGGAAAATAATAGTTCGCACATTAGTAATCATTGTATTGCTGCTTGTGCTTATAGTCATTATTTTTTCCATTCCTGCAGTGCAGACTTGGGCTGCAAAAAAGGTCACTACAAATCTCAATGAAACTTACGGAACTGATATTCAAATAAAACGTTTAGGCCTTAACTGGAAAGGCGAGGTGGACGTGCGGGAAGTCTTAATCGCAGATCACCACGCAGATACTTTAATTTATAGCAAAGAGCTGCAAACCAATATAATCAGTTTTCAAAATTTAATAAAAGGCGATCTCGGTTTTGGAAGTATTGCATTGGACCACGCTAAACTTTACGTTAAAACCTATAAAGGGGAGGAAACTGATAATCTCTCCATTTTCGCAAAAAAGTTTGACACCGGAAAGCCAGACGCCTCGCCGTTTTCGTTGTTTAGCAATGATGTGAGTTTAACCAATAGCAAAATCAAAATTACTAACGAAAACCTTGAAAATCCTGATGTTTTCATTTTAAACAATGTAAATGTTGTTGCTGATAATTTTAGAATCAATGGCACAGATGTTAAGGCCAATATTAAAGAGCTGTCCTTGGTTGCTGCACGCGGAATCACAATTAAGGATTTACAGGCAGATTTTTCCTATACCTCTACAAATATTACTCTGAAAGATTTAAATCTAGAAACCACGGAATCTAAAATTGTGGGCGATATTGATTTGGATTATTCCAAAAATGGAATGGCTGATTTTGTGAACGATGTGGTTATTACAGCAAACTTCAACGATTCCAAAGTTGCAACAAACGATTTAAATGCTTTTTATAACGAATTTGGCCCAGATCAGTTGATTTTGCTGGATACTGAGCTGAAAGGAACTTTGAACAATTTTACCGCAAACAATCTGAAATTTCAAACTGGAGATACAAATATTGAAGGCGATTACGCTTTTGAAAATATATTAGATCCAGAAAAAGAATACGCTATTACTGCATCCAATCACAATATTTCTACCAATTATTTTGACCTGAGACGCTTTATGCCACGTGTTTTGGGCGATGTAGTACCGGTAGAATTGAAAGAGTTGGGAACGTTTAATCTTAGCGGAAACACTTCAATAATTGGTAGCGAGCTAAACACAAAAAGTAATTTGCAAAGTGCAATAGGGCAGGCGGTTGTAGATTTAAAAATGGGCAATATCAATAATATTGACAATGCCAATTACAAAGGGAATATTGTGTTGAGAAATTTCAACTTGGGAAAAATTGCCAACACAACTTCTTTGGGTAAAATGACAGCCAATTTGGATTTTGACGGTCGCGGCTTCAGCAAAAACACTGTGAATACAGAGATTTCGGGAACTGTATCTTCCTTTAGTTTTGAAGGGTATAATTATCAAAATATTGTGGTGTCGGGAAATCTTAAAAATCCACTTTTTAATGGCGAACTTTCTATTGATGATCCAAATTTAAAACTGAAATTTAAAGGTTTGATAGATGCTTCAAAGGAAACCAACCAACTTGATTTTGAGGCAGACGTTGAATATGCAGAATTGAACCAACTAAACCTGATAAAGCGTGATAGTATCTCGGTATTTACAGGGAAAGTGGTGGTTGACATGGAAGGAAAAACCATTGACGATGTTGTTGGGACCATCAATTTCAATCAAACGTTTTATCAAAACGAGCGGGATTATTACTATTTTGATGATTTCACTATTACTTCATCATTTGAAGGACCTGTTCGCACCATAGAAATAAATTCACCGGATATTTTAAACGGAAAAATTTCAGGAGAGTTTTTAATCGCTGATATCCCCGACCTCTTTCAGAACGGGATAGCTAGTATTTATGCAAACTACATTCCGCAGGAGGTTACCACTAACCAGTATATTGACTATGAATTTGTTATTTATAATAAAATTGTGGACGTTTTTGTACCACAGTTGAAACTTGGAGACAACACCCGTTTAAAGGGCTCAGTTTCTTCAGATGAATCAAAATTTAAACTAGATTTCCGTTCCCCGGAAATACTTTTGTTTGATTATTACATAAGCAAATTAAATATTCAGGTGGATAACGATAACCCACTGTATAACACATATATATCTGCTGATTCCGTATATACAGGGTTCTATAATATTAAAGACTTGAACATCATTAACAAAACCCTAAATGATACTATGTATGTGCGTGCAGAGTTTGCGGGAGGGACCAAAAAGGAAGATCTTTTCAACCTTTCGTTATATCATACAATTAACCCTGCGGGCAAATCTGTGATTGGCGTAAAAAAATCTGATATCACTTATAAAGGAAATGTTTGGTATTTAAATGAAAACAACAACCGCTTAAACAAAGTTGTTTTTGATGATAATTTCTCCGAAATCCGGATTGATTCCTTGGTTTTGAGTCGTAATGAGCAGCTTATCCAAATGGCGGGGGTGCTGCGAGATTCTACCTATAAAGATATAAAGGTTCGTTTCAAGGATGTTAATATTGGCGAAATTACCCCAGAAATAGATAGTTTGCGCCTAAATGGAAACATGAACGGGAAGTTTGATTTTATTCAAAAAAATGGCGCATATTATCCAAATAGTACCGTAACCATCGATAATGTAAACATCAATGAAATCCCTTTTGGAGATTTGAGTTTAAAAATTGACGGAAATGAAGATCTTACCAAATACAGGATAAATACTTCGCTCACAAACAACGATGTGAAATCAATAAACGCTGTTGGCGAGATTGATGTTTCTTCCAAAAATCCTCAAATCCAACTCAATGTTGATTTAAACCAGTTCAACATGCAAGCTTTCAGTCCGTTCGGCGGGGATGTAATTACCAATATTCGTGGACTTATTTCTGGAAATGCAAGGGTTACCGGCAGTTACAAATCGCCGGATATTGTGGGCCGTTTCTCGTTGGAAAACAGTGGATTAAAAATTCCTTACTTGAATACAGACTTCGATATTGAAAATGATGCACAGATTGTTGTTACCAAAAATAAATTTCAAATTGGCTATACCGAGATTACCGATACAAAATATAATACCGAAGGCCTCTTATCGGGGAATGCTACACATACGAATTTCAGCAACTGGGAATTAAACTTGAATATTGAAGCGCCGGAGCGATTGCTTGTTTTGGACACTCCTCCCGAGGAGGATGCACTTTACTACGGAACCGCTTTTATAAGCGGCGATGCCTCCATAAAAGGCCCAATTGACGAACTGGTGATTGATGTGAACGCTACTACAGAAGAGGGAACCACTTTTAAAATACCAATTAGCGATACAGAATCCATTAGTGATGATTCGTTTGTACATTTCCTTTCGCCCGAGGAAAAAGAAGCGCGCATCAATGGAGAAGCCATAGTTTCTGAAGATGTGAAGGGACTTACCCTTAATTTTGAACTTGACATTAATAAAAACGCCGAAGTGGAAGTAGTAGTGGACAAAGTGAACAATTCCACTTTAAAGGGCCGAGGGGCGGGGATTCTTCTTATAGAAATAAACACCAACGGAAAATTCCAGATGTATGGCGATTTTCAGGTGTATGAAGGGCAATACGATTTTAGATATGGTGGCATCATTCAAAGGAATATAGAAGTTGTTCCCGGGGGAAATATAACTTGGGACGGAGCTCCTGAAAAAGCAAATTTAAATTTGAGCGCTGTTTATAAAACCCAGGCCAATCCATCAGTTTTATTAGATAATCCTTCCGTAAACACTAAAATACCGGTGGAAGTTTATGTGGGCTTGGAAGGTGAGCTTGCACAACCTGAACTTTCCTTTAGCATAGATTTTCCAAGGGTAAGTTCCACATTAAAAAGTGAGCTGCAATACAAACTGCAAAATCAGGAGCAGATGCAGAATCAGGCGCTTTTCTTATTGGCTTCAAACTCCTTTGTAAATGACAATTATGCCGGTTCCAACGCTTTTGCCGGAACAGTCGCCGATAGGGTTTCTGGTTTGGTAAACAACCTTTTTGCAGATGAGGACGGTAAGTTCCGTGTTGGTTTGGATTATTCTGTTGGTAACAAAACCCCAAATCAAGAAACGGCAGACCGTTTTGGTATTACGCTTTCAACACAGATAAACGAGCGTATTCTTATCAATGGGAAAGTAGGTGTTCCAGTGGGTGGCGCAAATGAAACCTCTGTTGCAGGTGATATTGAAGTACAGTGGCTTATAAACGATGACGGTAGTCTGCGGATGAAATTTTTTAACCGTCAAGCAGATCTGCAGTTTATTGGGGAGGATCAAATTTTTGAGCAGGGTACGGGAATTTCATATTCGGTGGATTTCAACACTTTTAGGGAACTGTACCAAAAACTCTTCAACAAAAAAATGACCTTGGAATCCGAATTGCCCGTAACGCCGGATGATAATACTTATCCTGTAGATTTTAAACCGCAGGGCACTAAAACTGATGAGGAAGGGGAGTAGGGTTATCAGTTCTCGGTTATCGGTTCTGGGTTATCTGTTGTAGCTTTTTAAAGAGATTTGTTCTAAGTGATGGTATCAATTTAAAAACCTCCTAAAGCGAAGCAATCACAGAAATTTCCACATTCACAAATTTGGGCAGGTTTGCAACCTCTACAGTCTCACGGGCTGGGGCAGTGGCTTCGTTAAAGTAGCTCGCATATATTTCGTTAATAGCAGCAAAGTTGTTCATATCGCTGATAAAAATGCTTGTTTTCAGTACGTTTTCAAACGTCATCCCGGCTTCGGTAAGGATTGCTTTCAGGTTTTCCATTACCAATTTAGTTTCGGTTTTAATATCATCCATCACCAAAGTTCCAGTTTTTGGGTCAATAGCTATCTGCCCAGAAGTATAGAGCATATTGCCTTTAAGAACAGCTTGGTTGTATGGGCCAATTGGGGCAGGAGCGTTGGGGGTGGTTATTATTGTTTTCATTTTTTATTAGTATTGAGAATTGAGAATTGAGTATTTGTGAGTTTGTGAATATGTGAGTTTGTTTTTCCATCAACCATCAACCATCAACCATCAACCATCAACCATCAACCATCAACCATCAACTACAATCGCTTGTCGCTCTCTCTGCGCTTGTCATACTTAATATCACTAAGCACCGAAGATTTTATTCCTACAAAGAAATACCAAGCCGTGTTGATGCTGCCGATGGGTGTCCAGTTAAAGCTCATTTGCCAACTTTCCAAATCGCGCTGGAAGCGGAACTGCGTTAAGGTAACGCCTTTATTCTTAAAATCATAACCCGAGGAAACGCCCACAGTCCATCGTGGTGCAAGTTCCATATTGGTGCTCATCATAAACGATTGGCTGGAAATTTCGTTTTGACGTTGGCTATTGCCGTATGTTACGGTGTAAGCAAAGCGCACATCCCACGGGATGCTGTAATTGTACCATTCAATATTGGTTTTATCTTCATCATCTTCTTCATCCTCTTTATAGATTTGCCCATCATAAATGTCTGAGGCTTCCCCAAAAAGGTCATCTGGCCGCCCGCCGTTGCGGAGAGTTTCGTTCTCTAATCGGTTTATATCCTTTGTTTTTTTTTCAAAATCTTTACTGGAGAAGGAATAATTTATACTCACATTGGCATTGGTGAGTCTAAAAAGACTTCCGCCATTATCAATATTGAAAACATCAATTTTTCTATTGCTGTTGTCAAGGGCATAGGGATCTAACGTTCCACTAAAGTTGAAATCCAATTTTGGTACAATAGGAATGCTTCCAGTGAATTGCAGCGGACTCCAATTTAAAGAATCGCCCGCAAGATTATAGGCCGTTGAAAAATTCAGGTTGTTCAGCAGCGTAACTTTTTTGGGCTCTAAAGCGGTGGTGTCTCGATCTTTTACCTTTGCTTCAAAGGTATTGCTAAGCGACATCCCGATACTGCTGGAATACACTTTGCTTGGCGGACCGTATAGTGTGTTTTCAAAACGCGAATATTCTACCACTTGTGCAGCTTCATCTGCAGTGGCTGGAATAATAAATTCATCATAATACCTATCAAAAGCCGGATTGATGTTATAACTGACCGAAGGACGTACTACGTGACGGATGGCCTGTATTTTACTGTCTGTTCCAAAATTGAAAAGACCGTACAAAGTGGTTCCCAAACTGGTTGAAAAATTATAGGTCCGGTAACTTTCAAAACCTGAAATAGTATCTTGCACAATGCCCCCCAAACCATTGTTTACGGTTTCGTCATAGCGTTTACGTGTACTTTTCAGCACCCAAGTTTCACGATAATTGGTCCCGGCAGAAGCGCTTAAATATTTAAAAATCTTGAAGTTTGTTGTGAGAGGAATGTTATGCTGTGCACCAATCTGTGCGGTATTGAACATTTCCGATTTAAAGAAAAGCGAATCCGTGGTCTGGATTCGGTTTTCAGCAGTAAGGTCATATTGAAAGTTTATATTCTGAATAATGCCTTTTTTTGTACCATCTTTTGGAGCAAAAGGATAAATCCTTGAAACACTGGTATTCAAATTTGGCAAAGACATGGATATTTGCTGTGTTTGCGTGTTTTGGGAATGTGTAGCGGCTACCGATAAATTTACCTGCGGTTCGCCTTCAAATGTTTTTGAATAGGAAATGGAGGAACTCAGTGTATTTACCAACGCGCTGGCATTGTTGGTTTGGTTGATGGATTGCGTGAAATATCTACTGCTCCCTATGTTCACCGAAGCCGCAAAACGGGAACTTGGGCTGCTTTTAGTATCCTGTGAGTGCGTCCAACGGATGTTGTAAATACTACTTTCGCTAAAGTCGGGGTAACCGCGCTCGCTATTGACGAGGCTTTCAAAACGGGCACTTAAATTTCCTTTAAATTTATACCGAAGGGCATACGTTGTTTCTCCTCGCAATGCATAGCTTCCGTTAGTGTAATAATCGCCCAGCAAGCTAAAATCCAAGTAATCATTGATGGCAAAATAATACCCACCGTTTTGCAGGAAAAACCCACGATTGTTATTTTCCCCAAATGATGGAATAATAAATCCCGAAGTGCGATCTTCCGTCAGCGGAAAATAGGCAAACGGAAGCCCAATGGGCGTTGGCACATCTGCAATGTACATATTGGTAAGGCCGGTTACAATTTTTTTCTTCGGAACAAACTTTGCTTTTCGGGTGTAGAAATAATATTCTGGATCGTCAATATTTTTAGAAGTGGTAAACTTCACATTCCGCAGATAGACTACTGAATCGTTTACTTTTTTGGTCACTTCGGCAATCACGTTGAAACCATTTTGCTCCGTTCTACTGTTATAGACCAGCGCTTTTTCAGAATTAAAATTATACCGTATGGAATCAGGTTCTACTTTATTGTTTGCCTGCACAAAAATAGGGCGTTGACTGTAAACACCAGCACTATCAATTCCTTTTGCATATACTTCGTTTTTGTTGTAATCAAGAATGATCAAGCCAGCATCTATGCGCATGTCTCCATATATTATGAAGGCTTGGTTATACATATATACTTTGTTTTCCTTTCGGTTTAGAAGTACGTAATCTTCACCGTAATATTCCACCACATCGGTCAAGGTTTCCTTTGGAGGTTTTATGGAATCGGTCTTTACCGTGTCTTTGGCCTGTTCGTTGATTTCATCAATAACAGGTTTCAGGTTTACTGAAATTGTGTCTTCTTTTGTGGTCTTTGGAATATTCGCTTCGTTCTTCGGCGGAATATCCTGTGCATGCATAACAGCGCTGCAAAGAAGCAGGAATGTTAAGAAGATTGTTAAGTAATGCCTGTTGGTCTGCAATGCTACGATGCTATTATTTTGTAGATTTGGCTCAGTATTTGAAACGGTCAAAAATAAACATATTTTTTCGGTAACGTTTTTTTAAATGAATTTTTTGGAAAAAAGAAAATGTGGCTGAAACTGAACCGCGAACAGCGACTAAATGGAAACACGAAACACGACTAAAGGATACACGACAAATAAAAAAATGCTTTACAATTTTTAATTTTTTGATCTAAATTTTCAAATAAAATAAAGTCTGTCTTGATTCGTGTAGCGTCTGCGTGCCGCCCTAGCTTTAGCAGAGGAACAAGTGGTCTTGGTTCGTGGGTCTTTTCAAAAAATTAAATAATGATAATAACAAATAATCAATAATAACAATCGTTAACAGATATATGAAAACGAAAATCTTTTCTTCTTTCGTATTAATAATAAGTTTTTCATTCTTTTCTATCACTGCTCTTGCGGCTGAAAATCCAATAAAACCATTTGTTGTGGTTTTGGATGCAGGCCACGGTGGCCACGACCACGGAAATAAAGGGAATGGATATAAAGAATCTGAAATATCGCTGAATATTGTTCTAAAAGTTGGCGCCGAGCTTGAGAAACTCCCCAATGTAAAAGTAATCTACACTCGCAAAACAGATGTTTTTATTGAACTTCGGGAACGGGCTGCAATAGCCAATAGGGCAGATGCCGATCTTTTTGTTTCCGTTCACTGTAATGCTCACAAAAGCCAAGCTTTTGGCACCGAGACCTTTGTACTCGGGCTCCATAAAAGCCAAGCAAACTTTGAGGTTGCCAAAAAGGAAAACGAAGTAATTTATTTGGAAGACAACTACAAAGAAAAATACGGTGGGTTTGATCCCAATGCCCCAGAATCATTGATCGGAATGGTACTGATGCAGGAAGAATATCTGGACCAAAGCATATTGTTGGCAAGTTTGGTTCAAAATAACATAATCAACAATTTAAAACAGAACGACCGCAGTGTTAAACAAGCCGGGTTTTGGGTTTTACACAATACATATATGCCCAGTATTTTGATTGAAACAGGATTTCTTACCAATAAAACTGAAGGGGCATATCTAAATTCTGCAAAAGGGCAGACTGAAATGGCGCGCGAGATAGGCAATGCCATCAAAACGTATATAAGCAGCCTTTCTGTTTCAACTGAAAAAATAAAGGATCCCGAAATAGAGCAGATACAAGTAGAAAAAACTATCGAAACCACAAAAGAAAATGTTTATGATGGCATAATTTTTAAAGTTCAATTGGCCGCAACCAGCAAAAAATTGGACCCCAAACCCAGTAATTTTAAGGGAATAAAAGATATAGCTCGTGAAAAGGAAGATAAACTTTATAAATACTACTATGGTGAAACATCAGACTATAACAAAATTCAGGTAATGAAAACCTTTGCACAACAAAAAGGATATCCATCTGCTTACATAGTGGCATTTAAAAAAGGGAAAAAAGTTAATATATCAGAAGTGTTAAAATCCAAAGCCAATTAAACGGCTTTCTTTATATTTATCCCTTAAATTTGTTGAAAATCTAAAATTACAATCTTGAGACTATCGAAAGAAGTTAAAACCGGAATCCTCGCCATTGGCGCCATATTATTATTGATTTTTGGCTACAGTTTTTTGAAAGGAACTAACCTATTAGACAAAAATCGAGAATTTTTTGTGAAATATAATAATGTGGAAGGTTTGGCGCAAGCTGCTCCCGTTACCATCAATGGGCTTACCGTTGGGAAAGTTATGGATATTACATTTGCCAATTCCAAAGGCGGATTGATCGTAAAATTTACTGTTGAAAAAGATTTCGATTTTTCAAAAAACAGTATTGTACGTATTTATAGTGCGGGCCTTATTGGTGGGAAATCCCTGGGTATTTTCCCCGAATATGATGTAAACAACATCGCCAAAAGTGGTGATACACTTCGCGGTGATGTGGAAGACGGGATGTTGACAGCCGTTACAAAAGCGTTGGGGCCATTAGAGAAAAAAGTGAATAATACCCTCGCTACCGTTGATACATTGCTATTAAGTTATACGGCAATTGTAGATGAAGACACGCGAAAAAATTTAAAGGAAGCAATTGAAAACCTTAATAAAACCCTGAATTCTTTTTCGGGGGTTTCTGAAAACCTGAACCATATTCTTGCAAACAATACCGGGAAACTGGACAATACTTTTACCAATC
This sequence comes from Flavobacteriales bacterium, assembly GCA_038212575.1. Lineage (GTDB taxonomy): Bacteria > Bacteroidota > Bacteroidia > Flavobacteriales > Flavobacteriaceae > Aequorivita. Next base: position 8,882 of record JBBQUI010000029.1, on the reverse strand, counting down.
TGGATAAAACCGCAGGTAATCTTTCCAAGTTGACAGATTCACTGGCACAATTGGAAACGGGAAAACTTGTTACAGATTTACAAAATGTAGTAGATAAAATGGATAAGATTGTGTCTGGGGTTGATAATGGTGAGGGTTCAATTGGAAAACTTTTAAAAGACGACAAGCTGTACGAAAATTTAGAAGGTGCTTCAAGACAATTGGAAACACTTCTCCAAGACCTAAAACTGAACCCAAAACGATATGTACACATTTCTGTTTTTGGTAAAAAGCAAAAGGAATACGTAACGCCGGACAATCCAGACGAATAAACCATGCAGTACATTCCGAATATACTTTTCACAATCGCGCTTGCAGCGGGTGTTGGTTATTTTGCCTTTAACATTCGTAAAATAATCCGCAATATAAAATTGGGGCATGAGGTTTATGCTTCCGATAACACTGCCCAACGATGGAGCAATGTAGTTCGCATTGCGCTCGGGCAATCAAAGATGGTTGTTCGCCCCATTCCTGGGTTGCTTCACATAATTGTTTACGTAGGTTTTATCATTATAAACATTGAAGTGCTGGAGATTATCATCGACGGTATTTTTGGCACACACCGAGTTCTTTTCTCAATACTTCCTACAGGTTTATACAACTTTTTGATTGCTTCTTTTGAAATATTGGCTTTCCTCGTTTTAGTAGGAGTTATTCTTTTTTGGACCCGAAGAAACCTTCAAAAACTGAAACGATTTTGGGCGAATGAAATGAAAGGTTGGCCAAAAAATGATGGAAATTTTATTCTGTATTTTGAAATGGTTTTGATGGTTCTTTTTCTAACAATGAATGCGGCCGATCAATCCTTACAATCATTAGGTGCGGCACATTACGTTGAAGCGGGATCATTTCCTATAAGCCAATTTATAGCACCACTTTTTAACGGACTTTCCGAAGCAACGCTAATTGCCATAGAGCGCGGCGCTTGGTGGCTTCATATTTTGGGAATTCTTATATTCCTGAATTATCTGTACTTTTCAAAACATCTTCATATTATATTGGCGTTCCCAAATGTTTACTTCGGAAAAGTAGTTCCGAAAGGAAAATTCAAAAATCTGGATTCCGTTACCACCGAAGTGAAAATGATGATGGATCCAAATGTAGATCCATTTGCTGCACCAGCGGAAGGAGCAACGGAAGCCCCAGCAAAATTTGGCGCCAGCGATGTGATGGATTTAAGCAGAATACAATTGCTTAATGCATATACCTGTACCGAATGCGGACGCTGCACAGATGAATGTCCTGCAAACATAACTGGAAAAAAACTTTCGCCTCGAAAAATAATGATGGATACCCGCGACCGTTTGGAAGAAATAGGGAAGAACATAAACAAAAACGGTGAATTCAAACCAGACGGAAAACAATTGCTTGACGATTACATTACCCGTGAAGAACTTTGGGCCTGTACCACTTGTAATGCGTGTGTAGAGGCTTGTCCCGTAAGCATAGATCCTTTGAGCATTATTATGGATATGCGCCAGTATTTAGTAATGGAGCAATCTGCCGCGCCAACAGAGTTGAACGTCGCAATGACAAACATTGAAAACAACGGAGCGCCTTGGCCTTACAACCAAATGGACCGGTTGAACTGGAAGAATGAGAATTGATTATATTTTGAATTGAAACGAAAAGATACCCGCCTTCGCGGGCATGACTATGAAAAAAGAAGAAGTAGAAAAATTGCTGCACGAGAAAGTGGAAAAGGGCGAACACGTTAGCCCAATTCTTCCCGAAGGGATAAAAAACTACTTGATTGATATTGATGGTACCATCACCGATGATATTCCAAACGAGGAACCAGAAAGAATGGCAACTTGCCTGCCATTTCCCGATGCGCTGAAAACCTTGAATAAATGGTATGAAGAAGGCCACATGATTTGCTTTTTCACTTCGCGTACCGAAGCCCATCGTGAAGTAACTGAAACTTGGCTTAACAAACACGGTTTTAAATATCACTCAATGTTGATGGGAAAACCGCGCGGCGGAAACTATCATTGGGTGGACAACCATTTGGTGAGAGCTACGCGCTACAAAGGAAGATTCACCGATTTAGTGGAAAAAGAAGTAACCATTGAAGTATTTGAAGATTGATGACAACTACCCCGGCCCTAAAGGGAGCCATAGTGAATAGCTACCCTTTAGGGGCTGGGGGTAAAGTAACAATTGAAGTATTTGAAGATTGACATAAAAACCCCGACCCTAAAGGGAGCCATTCGGATAGCTCCCCTTTAGGGGGCCGGGGGTAAATAAACCAAGAAAATAGAAGTATTTGAAGATTAAACATAAAAATTCAAATGTAAAACGCCAGAGTCAATACTTAAAACTTTGAACTTTGAACCTGAAACCTGAAACTTTAAGAAATGAGTGAACCAATAAAAGTCCCAACAATGGCCGAATATATGGCCCAAGGCAAAAAACCTGAAGTGTTATTTTGGGTAGGTTGTGCAGGGAGTTTTGACGACCGTGCAAAAAAAATAACCAAAGCTTTTGTGAGATTGCTAAACAAAGCAAATATAGATTTTGCCGTTTTGGGAACTGAGGAAAGCTGCACCGGCGATCCAGCAAAAAGGGCAGGGAATGAGTTTCTTTTCCAAATGCAGGCTATGGGCAATATTGAAGTGCTAAACGCCTATGAAATAAAGAAAATAGTTACGGCGTGTCCGCATTGTTTCAATACAATAAAAAACGAATATCCCGGTCTTGGCGGTAATTATGAAATAATGCACCATACCCAATTCCTAAAATCCCTGATGGATGAAGGACGATTAAAAGTGGAAGGCGGAAAATTCAAAGGAAAGCGAATTACTTTCCACGATCCGTGCTATTTGGGAAGGGCAAACGGTGAATATGAAGCGCCACGCGAACTGCTTCAAAAATTGGAAGTAGAGTTGGTAGAAATGAAACGTTGCAAAACCCGCGGACTTTGTTGTGGCGCAGGTGGAGCACAAATGTTTAAAGAACCAGAACCTGGAAATAAAGATATTAACGTGGAGCGTACAGAGGAAGCTTTGGAGACCTCTCCAAAAATTATTGCGGCGGCCTGCCCGTTCTGCAATACGATGATGACCGATGGCGTTAAGGCTAAACACGCCGAAGACAACGTTCAGGTTTTGGACATTGCGGAAATGATTGCAAATGCTGAAGATTTATAAAAACCCATAAATTGTTTTCTTCCAGTAATCATTGAGCAAAGTCGAAATGAACAACTTGGATTAAAACAATAAGATTAATTGAAAATGCTGACAGATTTTAAAAACCTGCCCGATGATTCCAGAGTTTGGGTTTATCAGGCCAATAGAAAACTAAGCGACGATGAAGTTGCTGAAATTTTTGAACTAACAAACGATTTCTTAACCAAATGGACCGCCCACGGCGCTGAGCTTGAAGCGGGTCTAGAAATAAAATACAATCGCTTTATTGTTTTAGGGCTAAATCAGGCAAATGCTTCTGCTTCCGGCTGTAGCATTGATGCATCTGTACATTTTATTCAATCGCTTCAAGAAAAATTTGATGTGGATTTGCTCGATAAAATGAACGTTACTTTTTATTCAGGCGATTATATCGCTTATAAAACTTTGGCAGATTTCAGAAAAATGGCGAAGGAAAAATCCGTTTCAAAAAACACAGTTGTCTTCAACAATCTAGTAAATACAAAATTAGAATATCTTGAAAATTGGGAAGTTCCTGCGAAGGAGAGTTGGCACAATAGATTTTTATCATAAAAACCAGCATGAAATTATGAAGAAATTATTGTTTGCACTCACTTTCATTATTCTGTGTTTCCCTGTCTTTTCCCAGGACAAAAATCCACTGATCCTTAAAAACGATTTTCAAAACCAAAAAAAATGGGTCGATAGTATTTACGACAACATGACTTTGGAAGAAAAAATGGGCCAACTTTTTATGGCAGATATTTTCAGTAGCGATCCAAAGGAAAAAACCGATAAAATAAAAGATTTAATCACTAATTATCATTTGGGTGGAATTATCTTTTCAAAAGGCGGGCCCGTGCGCCAAGCCAGATTGAATAACGAGTTTCAGTCTCTTGCAAAAGTTCCTTTGATGATTGGGATGGATGCAGAATGGGGATTGGCAATGCGCCTTGACTCCACTTATGCCTTTCCGTGGAATATGACTTTAGGTGCAATTACAGACAATAAAATTATTGAAAAAGTTGGTCGCAGGATTGGCGAACAATCCAAACGTTTAGGTGTTCACATCAATTTTGCGCCTGTTGTTGATATTAATACAAATCCAAAAAACCCAATAATAGGTAACCGATCTTTTGGGGAAGATAGGGACAACGTAACCGAAAAAGCCCTCGCTTTTATGAAAGGAATGCAAAGCACTGGGGTTTTGGGCAGCGCAAAGCATTTTCCCGGCCACGGCGATACCGATATGGATAGCCACAAAACCTTGCCAACAGTAGATTTTTCTCGCGAAAGACTTGATACTTTGGAATTGTTCCCCTACAAAAGATTGATAAATGAAGGAATTAACAGCATAATGGTGGCACATTTAAACATTCCTGCTTTAGAAGACCAAGCCAACTACCCATCATCTCTTTCCTCAAAAGTGGTGACAGACCTTTTAAAAAATGAACTGGGTTTTAATGGTCTTATTTTTACAGATGCCCTAAATATGAAGGGGGCTTCCAACTATAAAAAACCGGGCGAAATTGAACTCGCCGCATTCTTGGCTGGCAATGATGTATTGTTGATTTCAGAAGATGTGCCCAAGGCCATGGAATTTCTCATAAACTCATATAACGAACAAATTATTACGGAAAAAAGATTAGCATATTCCGTAAAGAAAATTCTTTACGCGAAATATAAAGTGGGCTTAAATCATTACAAGCCTGTAAACACGGCTTATTTAGTGGAAGATTTAAACTCTGTGAATGATGATGCGCTTTACGAAGAAGCCATGGACAATGCCTTGACTGTAATTAAGAATGATCGCGCTATCCTCCCAATAAAGGACCTTCAAAAGAAAAAGATTGCATATATAAATTTTGGAGATGATTCTGGAAAAGATTTTTTAGATGAATTGAAAAATTACGGTAACGTTACTTGGGTAAAAGCGAACAGCTTGGAAGATTATGTTCAAAAATTGAAAGAATACAATTATGTAATTATCGGTTTTCATAAAAGCAACGACACTCCTTGGAAAAAGTTTGAATTTTCTGAAAATGAACTTGTTTGGTTATATGAAATCGCACGGACCAATACTGTGATTCTTGACGTTTTTGCAAGGCCTTATGCAATGCTGGATTTGAAAACTACTGCCAATTTTGAAGGTGTGATTATGTCTTATCAAAACAGCAAAGTTTCACAGCAATTATCTGCACAGTTAATTTTTGGCGCCCGCGAGGCCAAAGGAGAATTGCCGGTTTCCTTGGGCGCAGATTTTCCTTTAAACAGTAGTTTGAAAACGAAATCACTTAAAAGACTTCAATACGGAACTCCCGAAAGCGTTGGTGTAAACAGTTATAAGTTAAAAAAAATAGATTCCCTTGCCAATTTGGGAATTAGTCAAGGAATGTATCCCGGGGCTCAAATTTTGGTAGCGCGGAAAGGAAAAATCATTTACCAAAAAGACTTTGGCTATCATGAATATGATAAAAATTTGGCAGTTAGCGACACCAATGTTTATGACCTAGCTTCGCTCACAAAAATTCTTGCAAGTCTGCCATTGATTATGCAGTTAGTGGATCAAGAGGAATTGAGTCTTGACACAAAGCTTTCCGAAATGCTTCCGGAGTATAGAAATTCAAACAAGGCAAACATCACTTTAAAGCAAATGCTTTCGCATTATGCCAAACTAAAAGCGTGGATTCCCTTTTACCGCCATACTTTTAATGATGAAAAAACGGGCATTTCTTCAAAATACTATTCAGATATTCCCGGCAAGGATTTCAACGTGCAAGTGGCCGAAAATCTATATATGCGAAGGGATTATATGGATACAATTTTCAATGATATCCGCGAAAGCGATTTAAATCCAAAGTTGGAATACAAATACAGCGATCTTCCATATTATATTTTGAAACAGTATTTTGAGCGAAAATATGGTAAACCTATGGAAATCATTGTACAGGAGAATATATATGAATCTTTAGGCGCCAATTATACTGGCTACCATCCGTTGGAAAAATTTTCAAAAAACAATATTCCACCAACGGAACAGGACGATCTTTTCAGAAAACAGAAAGTTCAAGGCTATGTGCACGACCAAGGAGCGGCAATGCTTGGTGGTGTGAGCGGTCATGCGGGTTTGTTCAGCAACTCCAACGATGTGGCAAAAATAATGCAGATGTATCTTTGGGATGGTTTTTATGGAGGAAAACGCTACTTTAAACCTGAAACTATGGAGCTTTTCAACACCTGTTATTATTGTGATAAAAACGTAAGACGTGGAATTGGCTTTGATAAACCCCAATTGGGAACCTCGGGTCCAACCTGTGGTTGCGTGTCCATGACCAGTTTTGGGCACAGCGGTTTCACGGGAACTTTTGCTTGGGCAGACCCCGAACAGGAAATTGTTTATGTATTTTTATCAAACCGAACTTTTCCCGATGCAGAAAACCGAAAGTTGATACAGAGCGATTTGAGAAGCAAAATCCAGGAAGCTATTTATGAAGCAATTGATTATTAACTTCAGAATTTTTCAGAAAACTTGAAACTTGAAACTTGAAACTTTGAACTTGAAACTTATAAAATGAAAATAGCAATCGTATGTTATCCAACCTTCGGCGGAAGCGGGGTAGTAGCCACAGAATTAGGTTTGGCACTTGCCGAAAAAGGACATCAAATTCATTTTATCACATACAAGCAACCTGTGCGATTGGAGTTGCTTTCAAAAAATATTCACTTTCATGAGGTCTCCGTTCCAGAATACCCGTTGTTCCACTTTCAGCCCTATGAGCTTGCGCTTTCCAGCAAATTGGTAGATATGGTGAAGCTTCACAAGATTGAGGTGCTCCACGTGCATTACGCCATTCCTCATGCGTATGCTGGTTATATGGCAAAAAAGATGCTTGCCGAGGAGAATATTTATATTCCAATGGTAACAACCCTCCACGGAACCGATATCACTCTAGTTGGAAACCATCCATTTTACAAACCTGCCGTTACATTCAGTATTAATAACAGTGATGTGGTAACTTCTGTTTCGCAAAGTTTGAAGGATGATACATTGCATCTTTTCGATATAAGAAAGGAAATACACGTGGTTCCAAATTTTATAGACATTCCAAAAAAAATCAACCCATTTACCGATTGCCAGCGAGACATGATGGCTGATAGGAACGAACGCATCATAACGCACGTAAGTAATCTTCGGAAAGTGAAAAGAGTAAAAGATGTAATTGAAATCTTTGACAGGATTCAAAAAAAGATTCCAGCAAAATTAATTATCGTCGGCGAAGGCCCAGAACGTGAAACTTGTGAACGCTTATGTGCCAAAAAAGGAATTGAGGAAAAAGTGTTGTTTTTGGGAAACAGCAACGAAGTAGACAAGATTTTATGTTTTACTGATCTTTTCATTCTCCCTTCGGAAAAGGAAAGTTTTGGTCTCGCCGCTTTGGAGGCTATGGCTTGCGGTGTTCCAGTGATTTCAAGCAACACTGGCGGTTTGCCAGAAGTTAACATTCAAGGCGTAAGTGGATTTTTAAGTGATGTTGGCAATGTAAATGAAATGGCAGAGAATGCGCTAAAGATTTTATCTTCCGATGAAATGTTGGCCAAATTCAAAAAACAGGCAATTGAAGCGGCAATGGTTTATGACACCAAAAAAATAGTGCCTTTATATGAAAAATTATATGAAGAGGCCATCCATCAAACAAAACAGCTTTAATTTTAATAATTATCTTTTATAAATTCCAATATTAAAAAAAGGATTTTCCCTGTTTTTTAAAAGGGAAAAGCCCCTTTAAAGAGTGGGGCTTTTCTTTTAAAATTTATATTGAAATGATTTTCTAAAATTGATAACGCGCACTCAAACCAACATCAAAGCTAATGTCATCCCTGTAACCCAAGTTTACTTGTGGTCTGAAATCGAAGGAAATTAGCAGCGGGAAATCAAAATTGTATTCTATCCCAACATCGCCAGTTAAAAAAGCAAAGGCTTCGGAATCATTATATCTGTCGTCATAGGGATAATCCTTATGTTTTCGGTCGTAACTCACAATACCTGCTCCCAAACCAGGACCAGCATACCAATTGAAACCACCATCAATGTTCCAAACCCATTGGTAAATTCCTGTAAATTTTACGGCATCATAATAGCGCTGGCTGTGAAAAGCCAAACCAAGTTCCAGTCGATTGTCGTCGCCAACTGCTCGTTGATAATTAACTTCCGGCCCAAATCCATCACTTTCGCTTAAACGAATCCCGATAGCGTTTTTTGATATTTCCTGAGCGTTAGCCTGCCATCCAAATGCAGAAATCATAAACATTAAAAAAATTGCTTTTTTCATAATTTTTCTTTTAGTTAATAAGCAGTAAAAATAAGTGTATTCCCAAGTGCTAATAGTTAATAGCCTGCCAATCCTTAAATGAAAATCTACAAAGTTTTGTTAAGGAATTTTCTACATTTACAGTCTGTGCCATGAAAAAAGAACTCCAAGATTTTCATAATACTTTTAAAGGTGAATTTTACACAGATTCACTTCATACAAGCATTTATGCAACCGATGCTTCTGTATATCGAAAAATTCCACTTGCCGTGGCATATCCAAGAAACGGGGATGGTATTAAGCAATTGATTGCATTGGCCAATAAAAACAATACATCGCTAATCCCTCGGACTGCTGGCACATCGTTGGCAGGACAATGTGTTGG
>JBBQUI010000028.1:0-23784 GCA_038212575.1 Flavobacteriales bacterium | reverse complement strand
AGCGATGAATTTGGGTTATCGTAAAAAAGACTGTCGTTACCTTGTACCAATAATGCACCAATAGCTACAGCATCTTCCTTAAATTTGTTGATATCGGCATTAATAATACCAATATTAATTATATTACTTGCAGTTTGATTGCTTGTAATTAAAGTTTCTGGATTTGCGAATCTATTCAAATAATCCATCCTATATAAATCTTCCATCGCCATAAAATAATGTACGGCACTGCTATTTGGTTCATCTGAAGTATCTGGCGCAAAACCAGAAGGGGTGCCATATCCAGTAAGATTTGAAAGGGGCAACGTTCTGTCATAGAGTATTTTCGTAGGAACGTCATTGGAATTAAGATGCTGGATCTTTGTCTGGATCTCGGCACGTACATTATCCATAAAAGTTTGTGCCGTGGCAGCGCACGCAATCATAAAAAATAGCAATAAAACTATTCTTCGGGGGGGGGGGTAATACTTTGTTTCATAACATTAAAAGTTTTAGATTATACTTCTAATTGGGGAGTCATGGTTTTGCTAAAATGAAACAAATTATTGAAATGACAAATAAATTTACCCTTAAGTTTTTATTAACATAAAAAATCCCAGTGTAATTTTCTGGGATTTAGTGCTTTACTATTTAAAAAAATTAAGAAACCGCTTTCAACTTTTTAAGGGTTGATTTGTTCAATTTATTTTCCGCATACTCCCTCGTTACATGAACGGTCTTTTCATCGGTGCCGGGCAATTCATACATGGCATCGGTCAAAACCGCTTCACAAAGCGAACGTAATCCTCTCGCTCCAAGTTTATATTCGATTGCTTGTTCAACAATAAAATCTAGGGCTTCTTCAGTAATAACAAAATCAATTCCGTCCATTTCAAACAGTTTTTTGTACTGTTTTATGATGGCGTTTTTGGGTTCTGTAAGTATTGCACGAAGTGTTTCCTTGTCCAAAGGATTCATATAAGTCAGTACCGGAAGACGACCGATTATTTCGGGAATCAATCCAAAATCCTTTAAATCCTTCGGAATAATGTAACGGAGCATATTGTCTTTCTCCAATTGGTTTTCCTTTAAAGAAGCCGTAAAACCAACCGACTGCATATTCAAGCGTTTTGAAATATGACGCTCAATGCCATCAAAAGCTCCTCCGGCGATAAAAAGTATATTTTCGGTATTTACCTCGATAAATTTTTGGTCGGGATGCTTTCTTCCACCTTTTGGCGGAACATTGACAGTTGTTCCTTCCAAAAGTTTCAACAATGCTTGCTGAACGCCCTCTCCACTAACATCTCGTGTGATTGATGGGTTATCGCTTTTACGGGCAATTTTGTCGATTTCGTCAATAAAAACGATTCCGTTTTCGGCTTTTTCGAGGTTGTAATCTGCAGCTTGGAGTAAACGCGTTAAAATACTTTCCACGTCTTCGCCCACGTAACCCGCTTCGGTTAAAACCGTAGCGTCAACAATGGCCAAAGGAACATTTAACATTCTTGCGATTGTTTTTGCAATCAAAGTTTTTCCGGTTCCCGTTTGACCAACGATTATTATGTTACTTTTCTGTATTTCAATATCGTCATCGGTCTTTGGTTGCAGCAAACGTTTGTAGTGATTGTAAACGGCAACTGACATTACTTTTTTAGTGAATTCCTGCCCAATTACATATTCATCCAAAAAGGCTTTTATGAGTTTTGGTTTCTTCAGCATTAAATCTTTGGAAAGTTCGGTATTGCCGGAATGTAATGCTTCCTCGACTACAATTCCGTGGGCCTGCTCAATGCAGCGATCGCAAATGTGGGCGTCCAATCCTGCAATGAGCAAGTTGGTTTCCGACTTTTTACGGCCGCAAAAGGAACATTCTAAATCTTCTTTCGACATATTATCTTTTTTCAAAAAATCTAAATTTAGTTTCGTGTCAATATTTCATCAATCATTCCGTATTCCATAGCTCTGTCTGCTTTCATCCAGTAATCGCGATCACTGTCCTCATAAACCTTTTCGTAGGTTTGGCCAGAGTGTTTCGCAATAATTTTATAAAGCTCTTCCTTCAGCGTAATAATTTCACGTGCGGTAATTTCAATATCACTAGCCTGACCTTGAGCGCCGCCCAAAGGTTGGTGAATCATAACTCGGGAGTGTGTCAAACCACTGCGTTTTCCTTTTTCACCGGCGCACAAAAGTACTGCTGCCATTGAGGCTGCCATTCCGGTACAAATAGTTGCAACATCTGGTTTAATGAATTGCATGGTATCATAAATTCCCAAGCCTGCGTAAACGCTTCCACCGGGAGAATTGATATAGATTTGAATATCGCGTGCAGCATCAGTACTTGCCAAAAATAGCAATTGCGCCTGCACAATGTTGGCAACTTGGTCATTAATTCCGGTGCCGAGGAAAATAATTCGGTCCATCATTAAACGTGAAAAAACGTCCATCGCCACGGCGTTCATTTGGCGTTCTTCAATAATATTTGGTGTCAAGTTTGTTGGATACATACTGCTTATGATTTTGTCATAATACATATCGTTGATTCCTTGATCTTTAATGGCAAAGTTTCTAAATTCGTTACTGTAGTTCATAAATATTTGTTCGTATTATAAAATTCTGAGAAAAGCTTCAAAACAATCCCAATTTTCGTTTGCCCCGGCCCTAAAGGGAGCGTAAATTTCAAATGTCCAGATTATTGAAAGAATAAACCCACCATTTAGGGCCGGGGTCAATAAGTTTATTCGGCTGTTTTTCTATTTAGTTTTTAATTTAAAAAGGCGTAAAATTATATGATTCAACGCCTAAAGATAACTATTTCTTCGCTGAATTACGCGTAGGCTTCCTTAATGAATTTATCGTAAGAAACCTCTTTGATCTTCAGTTTTGCGTTTTCCTTAAAGAAATTCAGCAATTTAGCTGAGTTCATCTGCTCGCTCAAACGCTGCACTTCTTCTTTGTTTGAAAGAATTCGCGCGGCGATGGATTCCAATTCCTCATCAGTTGGATTGGTTTGCCCAAACTGCGCCATTTGTGCCTTTATCATATTTTTTGAATAGTCTTTCAACTCATCAAAAGTAACCTGTAGATTATTTTCTGCGCGAAGTTTTCCTTCAATCAATTGGTAGCGAAGTCCTTTTTCGCTTCTTTCATATTCTGCTTTTGCGTCTTCTTCAGAAAGTCTTTTTTCGCCGGACATTGCGATCCAACGTTGAAGAAATTCTTTAGGAAGATCGAATTTTGTATTTTCTAATAAAGAATCAACTACATCGTTCAGCAGTTTTTGGTCGCTTTGTTGTGCAAATTGTCCTTCGGCATCTTCCTTTATCTTCGCTTTCAACTCTTCTTCGGAAGTGACTACGGTTTCACCAAAAAGTTTATCGAACAATTCTTGGTTCAGATCAGCCATTTCACGTTTGTTCACTTCTTCTATTTTCAGAGAAACCTCAATATCCAAACCGTGTGCATCGTCGTGCGCAACGCCCAAATATTTTTGATTGTCGTGGTCATCGGCAAACATTCCTTTTGTTTTCAAAGTAACAGTATCGCCAACTTTTGCGCCAATCAAGCTTTCAAGTTGCTTTTTACCAGAAATTTCTTCTGTGGAAAGTGTGGTTTTCTTTTCAATTTCTTTTTCGGTTGAAGTGAAAGTACCGGTGATTTCATCACCTTTTTCAACCTCTTTTTTAGAAATCAATTTTCCGTATTGCTTGCGGATTGTTTTTACTTGGTTGTTCAGCATTTCATCGTCCGCAACGATTTTGTAATGAACAACTTCTTTACCTTTTACATCAACGTTGAATTCTGGCGAAAGACCCAATTCAAATTCAAAGGAATAATCGTCGGCATCCCAATTTATATCTGCTTCATTCTTCGGAAGCGGATTTCCAAGAATGTCAAGTTTTTCTTCGTTAAGAAATTTATGAAGCGCGTCCTGTAAAATTTTGTTTACTTCTTCAACCAATATGGCTTTCCCGTATTGTTTTTTCACCATTCCCATGGGCACCTGTCCTTTACGGAAACCAGGAATATTGGCGTTTTTTCGATAATCTGCCAATACCTTTTCAACCTTGCTGGAATAATCGTCTTTTGAAATTTCCACTGTAAGCACAGCGTTCAATTTATCTATGTCTTTTTTTGTAATGTTCATTTTTTCTCTTCTGAATTTCGGGATGCAAAAATACGGTTTTTTGCAAAACTCAACAAACATTTAGAGACTGTTGTTCATTTACAGACAAAAGACCGCTTTGCTAAAAGACGTAAGACATAAGACTTTAATATGAAAACGTATTTTCAGTTGTGATATATGGGTTCGCATTCATTCAGTTTTATTCCTTCAGAAGCGAAAAAAGAATAGATTGAAAAAGCGAAAGCAACAAACTGAAAAGAAGCGCCCACCAGATTGAGACCACCTGAAAACTGTCCACAAAATAATCGGCCATCAAAATGATGATCGCACTTATTATAAGAAGGAAAAGTCCGAATGTAATAACGGTAATTGGCAGGGTTAAAAGCACCAATATTGGTTTAACCAATAACCGCAACAAGGCGATAACAATAGCAACGATGATTGCAGAACCGTATCCTTCCACAGCAACCCCGGGAAGGATTTTTGCCAAAATGACAACCGCCAAAGCAGTTAGCAAAAGTTTTATTAATAGTTTCATTTTTGAGAGGTTTAAGTTGAATTTAAAGATAAAAAAAACCGCTCTCTAATGAGAACGGTTTTTCAATAAACTTAATTTTAAATTTATTAATTGTTGTAAAGTGTAATCGTTGCGTAGTTACCAATATGCACCATTGGAATGGTTGCATCATAAGTATCATTGATAGCTTGAATGATCAAGTTTGCAGTATATGCATATCCTCTTGGGGTTAGATGAACGCCATCTAAAGAGAATGCGCCGCCTGTTACAAACTGTGAAGTAAGGATACCGCCATCATAAGAAATACCACCACTTGCAACTCTTGCCAAAGCAGCTTTTGCATCAACATAAGCGAGTCCTTTTGCACCCGCAAGTGCTTGGATAGTTGCGTTGTATGAAGTGCTTGCAGCAGTTACACGCGCTTGTTCTGAAACGGCCAATACAAATTGATCGCTAAGCGGAATGGTAACACCAATAACGCCTTGTGGATTGTTTGGATCTGGCGTTGTTCCCAATATGGAAGAAGCTGTCAAAACAATTAAATCATCAGATTTTACTTGACGCAATTGGCCAAGCAAAGCCGCCAAAGGAGCTGGAAGGCTGAATGGAGGACCTTGAAGTATCGCCGTTAAATCCGTAAGATCATCATCAGTCATTATAGGGAAGTTTTGTCCTGCTGAGAAGTTAATCATTCGAAGAGCAGCTTCTTCAGGAGTAATAAAACCTATCCCTACCAAACCAGGTAAAATTTGTGTGTTGTAAGCTCCAAACTGTGCATTTAACTGAGCAGCAGTAGCAGCATCCAACGGAATTGCATTGGTTGGAACTGTAGTGAAATATGGAATGGAAGTTACTTCGGGTATATTGATCAAAACACCTTTTGCACCATTGCCTGTAAGCGCTTCAACTTGTTGGCTGTAAACTGACGCAAACACATTTGGATCAGTTATGTCATTTCCTCCGTAAGAGGATGGATCAAGATTTCCGGTTTGATCAACACCCAGTCCACCTGAAGTGGCATAACTCAAAATATCGTTATTACCAATCCAAAGGCTAAAGAATGTTGGGTTTTGTGCTGCGGCGTCTCCTATTACAGTTGCACTTTCACTACTTGCAAATCTAACAAAATAAGGGTTTGCAGCACCAGCGGGAACGCCAGCAACGTTTCCGTAGCCAGGCGCTACCAAATGAAAACTTTTTGCACCCGGAACACCCATATTGTTGAACGGTCCAGTTAATTTATTTGTAATGTCCGTTGTAGGGGTTCCAATCAAACGCACTGGGGAAGGATTACCATTTGGTCCTACAGCCAATACAAATCTGTTTTCAGTAATTTGGTTTCCGCCCAATAACAAACCACCTATGTTGTCGTTCATTAAAGGTTGTGTGAAATCACCACCGCCCGCGAAAGCAAACTGCTGTGCCATAATGTTTGGATAACTGTTGTTTTGGCCAGTAATGTAAAGTGCACCATCAGCGTAACCTGCAGTCAATGAGTTTCCAACAGAAACATATTTTGAAAGATCAGCAGTTCCGCTCGTGTAAAAACCTTCATCGGTTACTGGGCTGTCAAATTCTGGGTCGCAACTTACAAAGCCGATGGCTAAAAGCGCGAATGTATATTTAAATATATTTTTCATCTTTTCTAAATTTTTCAATTATAGTTTATAAGTAAGCCCCAATCCTGGAACAAAGGCATTGGTTTTATAGGTTCCTTTAAAAGGAACTGCCTGTCCATTTTCGAAATAATAATTATAGGAAGCATCTATTTCCTCAAATTGTGAATAAAGGAAAGAGGCGTCTATTTGCAAATGCTCACCAAGGTTTACGGTTAAACCGGCAGTGAAGTTGTTACTGTCATTACGTGGGGTTTCGGGAGCAAAATATCCAGCCTGCACTGGAGATTCGTCAAAATAGTACCCAGCACGTAAAGTGAACATTTTTGTAGCGTCATATTGCATTCCGAAACGGTAGATGGAAGCGTTTTTATAGTTACGCGCATTCTTTGAATCTGGAATATTTTCGTTTGCAAAATCTAAATCTAATGATTCGTAAACATCCCAAAAAGTACGGTTGTAGTCGAAAGCAAATGTCCATTTTTCACAGAAATCGTAAGACATCCCTACAGTCATTTCTGCTGGTAATGGCAATGAAGCGTCAAATTTAGTATCTTCAAAAGGCGTTAAAGGTGAGTTTGGTACATTTTCAAATGTTGCATCGCCATCCTTTGCATCAAGAATAATTTCGGAACGGTACGTAGCACCTATATGAAGATCTTCTGTAAGATTTACCATTGTACTAGCAACCCATCCCCAGCTGCTTACACCTGTGGCATCAACAGTTACGTTTGCACGGTTTCCTTCAAGATCAGTAAGGGTACGGTTCAGATTTCTGTTAAAGTTGACCGAACCAGTTACATAAATAGGGCCTCCACCGAAACTTATCTTATCGTTGATTTTAAACGAAACGGTTGGTTGAATGTAAATTGCTTTTAAGTCAATATTATTTACCAAATGCGAACCGGCCCAATCGTCTTCATATTCCACTGAGCTTCCGTAAGGTGTGTAAACACCAATACCGAAAGCCAACCAATCTGTCGTCTTATAGGAAGCATACAAATAGAGCGGCGTACCCACGGGACTGTCTGTTCGTGCATTAGCACCGGTTTCGGTATCCTGGTAAGCAATGTTTGAAAACACACCGCTAACACCTGCAGAGATATTAAATTTATCATCCAAATAGACCAGACCGGCAGGGTTGAAAAACACCAATTCGCTGCTATTAATAACAGCCACGCCGGTGTGCCCCATAGCCAGTGCCTTTTGGCCCTGCAAACTTACGCGGTAACCTCCCGCATAAGTCACCGCACTTGCTAATGCAAAAACGGCAATTAATAATACTTTTTTCATAGTTTTTTTCTTTAAGTTAAATTTGTAAGGAATCTCTTATAAAAAATCAGGCATTTATTATGCACGCATAATAAATGTTTTTACAATATTATAAAAAATTGATAACATTATCATAGAATTCGTCGGGATTTTCTGCGTGCAGCCAATGGCCAGCTTTTGAGATTTTTTCTATTTTTGTTTTTGGAAAATGTTTTTTAATTAAAAGTTCATCCATTGGTTCTATATAACCACTTTTTTCACCTCCCAAAAAAAGCGTATCGCCATTAAAAACAGTATTTTCGGGAAGGGCCACTCCTACTTCATCTATTTTTTCTGAAAGAACTGGTAGGTTTATACGAAGACCCAATTCGTTTTTGTTTTTTCGGTAAAGATTTTTCAGAAGAAACAAACGTGTGCCTTCATCTTTTATATATTCTGAAAGCATATCTTCAGCTTCGCCACGGGATTTTATTTTAGAGAAATCCAATTGTGAAAGCGCTTTCAAAATATCTTGATGGTGAGGCGGATAAGCTTTAGGGCCAATATCGGCAACTATCAATTTCAAAACCATTTCGGGATAGGTTACCGCAAACTGCATCGCAACCTTGCCGCCCATAGAATGACCGAGCAGGATTATTTTCTTTAAATCGTGTTCTTTGCAATAGTTTTTTAAATCTTCGGCCATCACTTCATACGAAAATTCATCACTGTGGAAACTGTGCCCGTGGTTTCGTTGGTCTAAAAGATGAATTTCATAGCCATCTTCAGCCCACCGATTGCCAAGGGTTTTCCAGTTATCGCTCATACCAAGAAAGCCATGGAGGATTACGAAAGGTTTGCCTTTGCCTAAAATTTGAGAATGTAAAATCATCAACTAAGTTTTTTTAAATATTCCGAAATCACTTTTTCCAGCCCATCATAAAGCGCCTCACAAATAAGCGCGTGCCCAATACTCACTTCCAAAAGATTTGGGATGTTTTCCTTAAAAAACTTAATATTTTCCAATGAAAGATCGTGACCTGCGTTTATGCCCAAATTCAGTTTATTTGCAAGAATTGCACATTCCGTATATGGTTTTATTGCCTCTTTGTTTCCCAAGGAATATTGTTTGGCAAATTCTTCGGTGTAAAGTTCAATTCTATCCGTTCCAGTTTCGGCAGCACCTTCGATCATTTTTAGGGTTGGATCTACAAAAATTGAAGTGCGGATTCCGTTTCGCTTGAATTCAGAAATTATTTCCTTTAAATACACCTTATGTTTCACCGTGTCCCAGCCGGCGTTGGAAGTTATTGCGTCCACAGCGTCGGGAACTAGGGTTACTTGTGTGGGCTTTATTTCCAAAACCATCATTGTGAAATTATCCATCGGATTTCCTTCAATGTTGTACTCCGTAGAAACAATGGACTTTAAATCGTACGCATCTTGATACCGAATGTGGCGTTCATCGGGCCTTGGATGGATTGTTATTCCCTGTGCTCCAAATTTTTCAATATCTATTGCAACCTGCAACAAATCAGGCACATTACCCCCTCGTGCATTGCGCAAAGTAGCTATTTTGTTTATGTTGACGCTTAGTTTTGTCATTTCCTTGTGTTAGAATTAACAAAAATACAAACCTTACATCGCTTACTGAACCTTTATTTTAAGTAATTTGCGTTAAAAATAAATTGCAATGGAAACCTTGAATTACATCATTAACGATATTGAACCGTTTAACATTTCGGCGAAGATAAAGGATGTTCAAACTGTTTTCAATCAGCTTACCTATTCACACGTGCCCGTTGAAAAAGATGGGCATTACATAGGTTGTGTTTCTGAAAACGATGCGTATTGCTTTGACAATAAAAAGCTGCTCAGTGATTTTCAATATGCTTTGGAGCCCTTTCACGTGCTTGAAGACACCAACTGGCTAGATATTTTAGAAGCTTTTGCCCTAAACAACAGCAACATTATGCCAGTGTTGGGAGCAGAAAACAAATATTTGGGGTATTATGAATTGGGAGATATTATGAGCCTTTTCAACAACACGCCATTTTTGAACGAGACCGGAGGAATAATTGTGGTTGAAAAAGGTATCCAGGATTATTCGTTCAGTGAAGTATGCCAAATAGTTGAATCCAATGGAACTCGAATTTTCGGAGTCTTTATTTCAAAAATTGAGAATGAAACAGTACAAGTTACCGTAAAAGTTGGACACACGGCAATGAACAGCATCGTGCAGACTTTTAGAAGATATAATTACAACGTGATTAGCCATCACGAAGAAGATAAATTTTTGGAGGATTTAAAGGAACGTTCAGAATATTTGGACAAATACCTTAATATATAGTAGTCTGTAGTCAAAACAAAAGTAACCACAGCATCAATAGCATCAATTTTAGCAAATGAAAATAGGTATCTACGGCCAGTTTTATCACGAAAATTCTGAAATCTACATTCAGATGTTGTTGGATGCGCTTCAGAAAAAGGAAGCTGAAGTGCTTATTGAAGAAAACTTTTTAGGCATTATAAACCAAAATCAGGACATTACAAAAAACTTTTCCGGCTTCTCTACTTTTACTGAATTGGATTCCAGTTTCGATCTTTTTTTCAGCATTGGCGGTGATGGAACTATTTTGAAAGCGGTAACTTTTGTTGGAGATTTGGGTATTCCGATTGTTGGAATTAATACGGGAAGATTAGGATTTTTGGCCACAATTCAAAAAGAAGAAATGACGGAAAGCCTGAATCAGATTTTGGAAGGCGAATATTCCATTTCCGAGAGAAGCCTGCTAATTGTAGAAACTTTTCCGCAGAGCGATGAAATACAACCGCTTAATTTTGCCTTAAACGAAATAGCGGTAAACAGACGGAACACAACTTCCATGATAAAAGTGGAAACGCTGGTAAACGATAAATACCTTACCTCCTATTGGTCTGACGGGCTTATAGTTGCAACACCCACAGGCTCTACGGGCTATTCGCTTAGTTGCGGCGGGCCTGTAATAGACCCAGAAGCAAACAATATTGTTCTTACCCCAATTGCGCCGCACAACCTTAATGCAAGGCCTTTGGTTATTCCGGATTCCTGCACCATAACTTTAAAAGTTTCAGGAAGGGAAAGCAGTTTTTTGGTTTCTATGGATTCGCGCATTGCTACTTTGGAAAACGAAACAAGTATCATAATAAAAAAAGCGCCTTTCACTATCAAATTACTTCAACTTCACGATGATAGCTTCATAAAAACCCTACGCAAAAAACTTTTATGGGGCGAAGACAAGCGGAATTGATATACCAAAAATTAAATTTTAATCTGGTATCATGCCGCTGATTCAATCATTGGGCATAATGGTTTTAGGCAATAGATAAACCATCGGCATAAACAATAAAACGCGCCAAAATTTGTTAATCAACAAAGACAAATGGGCTTAGAATATCGATAAGCCAAGTTTATTGTTATATTTGCAAACTTTTAAAGAATATGAAGTATTTCGCGACTGTATTTTTAATACTCTCAACAGCGTTTTTGGCACATTCCCAAACTTATGAAATTGGCGGAATGATTGGTGGCGCCAACTATATAGGCGATGTTGGTAAAACCAATTATATAAACCCAAATAGCCTTGCGGTTGGCGGAATATTTAAGTGGAACCGAAGTGCGCGACATTCGTTTAGGGCCTCAGCTCTTTTTGCTGAAATAAAAGGTGATGATGCTAAGAGTTCTAACAGTCGCCGGGAACAGCGTGGCTATCATTTCATTAATAGATTAAAAGAAGTTTCCGTGGGATTGGAATATACCTTTTGGGATTTTGACGTACACAGCCAAAAATCCATATCTACCCCCTATCTGTACACAGGGCTAACCTATTTTGGATACAATGCTCTCGTAAGAAATGGTGATGGTCTCGATTTTATTGAATATGAAAATGCCTCAACTTTTGCCATACCAATGGTTTTAGGCTACAAAGCAAATATAAGCAGCAACGCAATAATCGGCTTTGAAATTGGGGCCCGATACACTTTCACAGATAACCTCGACGGAAGCAACCCAATTAAAGATAAGTCCGATTTTGACAATCTGAAATTCGGGAACACAAATAACAACGATTGGTACGTATTTACAGGCATAACTGTTACTTTTGCCTTCGGAAGAAAGCCTTGCTATTGCAACTTTTAAAATGAAGATGGAGCTAAAAGACCAAATAGACAAAAACAAATTACCGCAGCACCTTGCCATAATTATGGACGGCAACGGCCGCTGGGCTAAACAGAAAGGTTTGTTTCGTTCTATTGGCCATGAAAATGGAAGCAAAGCCGTTCGCGAAATTGTGGAAGGATGTGCAGAAATAGGGATTCCATTTTTAACTCTCTATGCCTTTTCTACAGAAAACTGGAACCGCCCAAAAATCGAGGTGGAACTGTTGATGAAACTATTGGTTTCTTCGCTTAAAAAAGAAATCAAGACATTAACGGATAACGACATAAAACTTAACGCCATTGGCAATCTTGAAGCATTGCCAAAAAAAGCGCATAAAGAACTATTGGGCGTCATCGAAAAAACCAAAAACAACAAGAGAATGACCCTCACCCTTGCCCTCAGTTATGGTTCAAGGGAAGAAATAACAAAAACAATAAAAGAGATTAGTCTTAAAGTTAAAAATAACCTAATTTCGCCGCGTGATATTGATGAAGCGGTAATAAATAATCATCTTTACACGCAAAATTTACCAGATGTAGATTTATTGATCCGCACCAGTGGCGAGCAGCGCATTAGTAATTTTCTTCTTTGGCAAATTGCTTATGCCGAGCTGTATTTTACTGAAACGCTTTGGCCGGATTATACTAAAAACCATCTTTTTGAAGCAATATTAAATTATCAAAACAGAGAAAGAAGATTTGGAAAAACAAGTGAACAACTCAATCAATAGTTCCCTATTGCATACATACAGAAAATCTTATTGTATTTTATTATTTACAATACTTTCCGTTTTTTCATTACAAGCGCAGCAAAAAGAACTTGACAGCGGAAGAAAATACACCATTAATCAAATAACGGTTACCGGCGCACAAAACTTTAACGAACAAACGGTTATTGCTTTTACCGGCCTTAAAAAAGGAGACCGCATCTACATTCCAGGTGAAAAACTGAGCCAAGTAACAAAAAAACTCTGGGAGCAAAACCTTTTTAGCGATATCGCTTTTTATGTTACAAACATTGAAGGCGACAACGTAGATCTGGAATTATACATTGTAGAATTGCCAAAACTCCGCGAAATAACTATCAACGGAAAAGGTGTCCGCAAAGCCAAGAAAAAAGAAATCATTAAGGATAATGATTTAAAAGCTGGGGCAAAAATCACCGAAAACCTCATAACTACCACAAAAAACTATATAGCCAATAAATACAAAAAAGAAGGTTTTTTAAATACCGAGGTAACCATCAGTACCACTCCCTATATAGATTCTTCGGGTGTTGAAGTTTCAAAAAACATGCTTATTTCCGTGGATAAGGGAAAACGTGTTAAAGTAAAAAAAATCACTTTTGAAGGAAACGAACAATTTACCAATGGTAAATTGCGCCGTTCCATGAAAAAGACAAAGCCCAAAAATTTTATCCGTTTCTGGAAGCGTTCAAAATACACCGAAGAAGGCTATGAGGAAGACAAAGAGTCCATCCTTAAAAAATACAAATCAAACGGATATCGCGATGCTCGTATTGTTAGCGATACTTTGAGAGTACTGGACAAAAAGAATGTAGCCTTGGACATAAAACTTGAAGAAGGCGATAAATATTATTTTGGAGATATAAAATTTATTGGAAACAGTGTTTTTACTGATAGCCAATTGCGCCAAATATTAGGCGTCAAAAAAGGAGAAGTTTACAACGGAATCCTTTTGCAAGAGCGAATACAGGACGATAGTGACCCAGAAGCAAACGACATTACAAACCTTTACCAAAACAACGGTTATCTTGCCGCGCGTATAAACCCTGTGGAGGTAGCTGTTCGCAATGACACCATTGATTTTGAAATCAGGATTATGGAGCGCAATCTTTTCTATTTTGACCATGTAACGGTTATAGGAAATGACCGCACAAACGACCACGTTATTTATAGGGAATTAAGAACCCGTCCAGGCCAAAAATACAGCAAGCGCGATGTGGTAAGAACCATCCGTGAGTTGGGGCAGCTGGGCTTCTTTGACCCAGAACAACTTTCTCCAAACTTCAAAAAAGTGGATGAAAACAATGGTCTTGTAGATCTAGAATACTCGGTAGTAGAAAAAGGCTCCAGCCAGATTGAACTTCAGGGAGGTTATGGGGGCGGCGGTTTTGTAGGAACATTGGGACTTTCATTCAACAACTTTTCGCTCCGCAACATTTTCAATTTAAAAGCATACAAGCCATTGCCAATGGGGGATGGTCAAAAATTATCGCTTCGTGCGCAGGCAAGTAGCTACTACCAAACCTATAGCCTTTCTCTTACCGAACCTTGGTTGGGCGGAAGAAAACCGGTGCAATTATCAACATCTTTTTCTCACACCATCCAGAATTTTTACGATTTTAACAACCGTCGTGCAGATAAGTCCAGAAGCTTTACCATTACCGGTGGTTCCGTGGGCTTGGCAAAAAAGGTAAAATGGCCTGATGATTATTTTGTTTGGTCCAACGCCATTAGCTTTCAGCATTATAACCTTAATAATTACAACACTGGATTATTTACGTTTGGCGATGGATATTCAAATAACCTTGCGTACACCATTGGCATAAGCCGAAACAATACCGCAACCAACCCTATTTATCCTACATCTGGTTCTGATTTTAGTATTACTGCAAAACTTACTTTGCCATATTCAGCTTTCAACAGTGTGGATTATAAATCACTGGCTGATGAAAGGGAATTGCTTCGACAAACACTGCCCGACAATCCCGAATTCATTGACGACAATAAAAGAATTTCCGAAATTGACCAAGAGCGTTTCAAATGGCTTGAATACTATAAAATTAAATTTCAGGGAACTTGGTATACAAGGATGATCGGTAAATTGGTTCTTCGCACCAATACTGAATTTGGATTTTTGGGAGCCTACAACCAAGACCGTGGCGTTCCGCCTTTCGAAAGATTTTTTGTTGGCGGCGATGGACTGGGAGCATATAGTCTGGACGGTCGCGAGGTAATTCAGTTAAGAGGTTACCCAAACCAATCATTATCTGATATAGATGGAAATACGATTTACAATAAATTTTCGTTAGAGGTAAGATATCCAGTAACCCTAAAACAACTTGCGTCTATCTATGTACTTGGTTTTGCGGAGGGTGGAGCATCCTATAATGGGTTCAGGGATTACAATCCTTTTGAGCTAAAGCGTTCCGCTGGCGCAGGATTGCGTATATTTATGCCCGCATTTGGACTTTTAGGTATCGATTTTGGATATGGATTTGACCCTGTTTTGAACGGAACCCAAAAGAACGGATGGGAAACCCATTTTATCATTGGGCAACAATTTTAAAAACTGGCACGATATTTTCTTAAACAACAACCAACTAATATGAAGACAAAAAAAATACTATTTTTCACCCTTTCCCTTTTTTGCTTCACCTTTATGGCTGAAGCTCAAAGAGGCGTTCGAATAGGATATATTGATATGGAATATATCTTGGAGAGTGTTCCTGAATACAAAGAAGCTTCCATCCAGCTGGAAGGCAAAGTGCAACGTTGGAAACAAGATATTGAAAAAAAGCAGAAAGAAATTGATCAAATGAAATTGAACCTTGCAAATGAAAGGGTTCTGCTTACCAAAGAATTGATCGATGAACGTGAAGAGGAAATAAAAATCAAGGAAGACGAAATGCTTCAATACCAACAGGATCGTTTCGGCCCTAATGGAGATTTGATGATCCAAAGAAGACAACTGGTGCAGCCAATCCAAGATCAAGTTTTCAATATTGTCCAAGAAGTTGCGGAAGCGAAAAAGTACGATTTCATTTTTGATAAATCTGCAGATGTTGTTATGCTTTTCGCAGCAAAAAGAAACGATATTAGCGATGTAGTTCTAAAAAGTATTGAGCGTGCCGGCAGAAGAGTACAGGCAGCAAACAAAAAGGAACAAAGAAAAATCGAGGAAAACGAGGATCCACTTGATGGACCAATAACCGCCGAAGAAAAAGAAAGAGTAGAAGTAAAGGAAGAGCGACAGGAAGCAATTGAAGCCAAAAAAACCGAGCGTGAAGAAATGATGGCGAATCGCCAAAAAGAACGTGACTCCATTCGCGCCATAAAAAAACAGGAATTTGAAGAACGCAGACAGCGCTTGATTCAAGAAAGAGAACAAAGAAGAGATTCCATCATGAATGCCCGTCAAAACAGAAACGACCCTCCATCCGGCGGAAACGAAGGCGGTGGTGATGAAGGCGGCGAATAATAGTTGTCAAAAAAATATTCAACTAAATAATCAATACCACTTTTAATAAAAATAACACTTAAATTAAATACACTTACAATGAAAAAAATGAAAACATTATTAGTTGCAATGGCACTTTTTGTGGGAGCTACAAGTTTTGTAAATGCCCAATCAAAAATCGCTCATATTAACGCACAAGAATTGATCGAGGCAATGCCAGAATATAAGGCAGCACAAAGCCAGTTGGAAAAAGTGCAAAAAACGTACGACACCGAGATTAAGGCAATGGCTAAAGAGCTTGAAACCAAAATGACACAATACGACGGTGAAGCTTCTAAAAAAACTGACGAGGAAAACCAAAAAAGAGTTGAAGAAGTTCAAGGTATGCAAAACAATATTCAAGCATACAGACAACAAGCCCTTCAAGATCTTGACAAGAAAAGAACAGACATCTTTAAACCAATTCTTGAAAAAGCCCAATCTACAATTCAAAAAGTAGCAAAAGCCCAAGGATATCAATATGTATTGGATTCCACCGTAGGTAGTGGAGTAATTCTTGCAGATGGTAAAGATCTTATGGCAGATGTTAAAAAGGAATTGGGAATGTAATTCTTAAATAAATATATTTTCACAAAAACTGCCCGTTATTTAATGGGCAGTTTTTTATTTTTGGGGAATAGCGGAGAAAAAAAAGAATAAAGAAAATAGAAAAAAGATAATGCGCCAAAAGTATCAACAGCATCAATAGTATCAATAGTATCAATAGCAAATAAATTGAAAAAAAACAGTCCCATAGGAGTT
Organism: Flavobacteriales bacterium; assembly: GCA_038212575.1. Taxonomy (GTDB): domain Bacteria; phylum Bacteroidota; class Bacteroidia; order Flavobacteriales; family Flavobacteriaceae; genus Aequorivita. The sequence goes on along the minus strand of JBBQUI010000028.1, from coordinate 7,091 downwards.
TTTGATTCGGGTGTTGGAGGTTCCTCCATCTGGCAGGAAATTCACAAACTGCTCCCGTTTGAAAATGTTATCTATCTCGCAGACAGTAAAAATGCGCCCTACGGAAATAAATCTGCGGAAGAAATAACTGCACTCAGCATCAAAAATGTTGAAAAATTATTGGAACTGGGTTGTAAAATAATTGTTGTGGCCTGTAATACGGCAACCACAAATGCAATTTCGACTCTTCGGGAAAATTATGCCATTCCTATTATTGGAATAGAACCCGCAATAAAACCTGCAGCAATAAAAACAGCTGCAAAAAGTATTGGGATTTTGGCGACAAAAGGCACTCTTAGCAGTGTGCTTTTCAGCAGGACAACTAGAGAATTTACGAAAGACATCAGTGTTGTTGAAATTATTGGCGAAGGCCTTGTGCCACTCATTGAAGCAGGAAATCTTGACGGTCCCGAAATGGTTGAATTATTGAAAAAACACACCAAACCAATGATTGAAGCCAATGTTGATTACATAGTTTTGGGTTGCAGCCACTATCCGTATATTATTCCGCAGTTGAAAAAAATTCTTCCCGAAAACGTGAAAATTATTGACTCCGGTGAAGCGGTTGCGCGGCAAACAAAAACGGTCTTACAAAGCTTGAATTTGCTCCGCGAGGAAAATACAAAACCAACGCTACAATTTTTCACGAATGCAAAGACAGATACCTTAAAATTTCTACTGAAAGAATATACTGAAAATATTTCTGTTGAAAAAAGTGATTTTTGATGAGGTACAGGCTACCCACTACCGACTAAAAACTCCCAACTATTTAAACCACGAAGAATACATAACATAATTATTCGCAATGCGCTCAATTTCGCCCTTTGTGAGTTCGGGACTTATGTCTTTCATTTTTTTGGCAGGAATGCCTGCATAAATACTTCCGCTTTCCACCCTCGTATTTTTTGAAACTACAGCTCCGGCGGCAATAATGGTATTGCTTTCCACCACGCAATCGTCCATAACGATGCTTCCCATCCCGATCAAAACATTATCGTGTATGGTGCAGCCGTGAACAATGGCATTGTGCCCAATTGAAACGTTGTTGCCAATAGTTGTGGGCGAAGTTTTATAAGTTGCATGAATTACAGCTCCATCCTGCACGTTCACTTTATTGCCCATTTTGATGAAATGCACATCGCCGCGAATAACGGCATTGAACCAAACACTACATTCGTTGCCCATCACTACATCGCCAACAATAGTGGCGTTTTCAGCAATAAAACAATCTTCTGGGATTTGTGGATGCTTTCCGTTTACGGGTTTTATTATCATAGTTTCAGGTTTCAGCCCTTCGACTGCGCTCAGGATGACAGTTTTAGGTTTTAAAAATAACGACTATTATACTTTATTAAATCAAACTTGCAACTTGCAACTTTTAACCAAAATAGGCCAGCAGTTCCTTCTTCCGGGAAGGGCTTACCATTATTTCTTTTCCGCTGGAAAGCACCACGCTCCCACCCTTTCCTTTTTTGTATTCTTTAATTTCATTCACATTTACCAAATAGGATTTATGGATGCGGGCAAAGCCATTTTCCGAAAGGGAATCTTCAAAATATTTCAGGGTTTTACTCACCAAACGCTTTCCCGCTTTTAAATAAATCTGAGTGTAATTATCATCGGCCTGGCAATAAAGTATATCTTCCATTTGAAGTACTTCAAACCCATTTTGCAAAGGAATTGTAATCTTGCCCGCAACTTGCGTTTGGAGGGGCTTTAAAATTGAATTCTGCAGACTGTTTTCCTTTTGTTTTATTTCCTGCACATAATCTACTGCTTCAATCAATTTATCTATGGAAATAGGTTTCAGCAAATAATAGGAAGCGTGGGCATTTAAAGCATCAATTGCATAATGATTGTAAGCGGTTACAAAGACGGTTTCAAACTGGCGGTCACCCACTTTGTCTAGCAAGTCGAACGCATTTCCGTAAGGCATTTCCACGTCCAAGAAAACAACCTCCAAATCGTTATTCCGTATTAAAACCAAAGCATCCTCAACATTGGCGGCTTCCCCTTTCAAAACAATATTCGGGCAGTATTTTGCCAAATAATTCCGTAGGATTTCACGGCTGGTTTCTTCGTCTTCAACAATTATTGCGTTTAGTTTCATAATTTTTGGATTCTGTTGATGCTATTGTTTTTTAAGATTTTATTTCCCTTAGTTCTTTCGGAACTCCCCCTATGGGGGTTGGGGGACTTTGTGGACTATTTCTTTAAAATAAGTTCAACTCTTGTTCCTTCATTATTCTCAAAAACGTTTTCAACCTTCACATCCACTTTGTCTTTATACATTTCGTTCAAAATAGCAATACGTTTTTGGGTGTTACCCATTCCTTTTGACTTTTGTTTCTTTTGGTTTTCGGTCTTAAATTCCTTCGACTTGGAGCGGCCAATTCCATCATCAATAATGGAAATTTTTATGGTTTCGGAATTGATTTGTTGAAAATTTATTTCCAACATACCCATCTCATCTTTGTACCGAAGCCCGTGCCACACGGCGTTTTCCACATAAGGCTGAAGTAACATAGGCGGAATCACAAACTCGTTTTGCTTTATGTTTTCGTCAACCGTAATTTTATAATCAAATTTATCCTTAAACCTGAAATGTTCCAACTTTACATACAGTTCCAACAATTCAATTTCTTTTTCTAACGGAATAAAATCCTCTTCGCTGTTTTCCAAAACAGAACGCATCAACAATGAAAAATCTGTCAAATATTTATTGGCGGTGCGTTCGTCATTCACCGCAATAAAACTGTTTACAGAGTTCAGCGCATTAAAAATAAAATGTGGATTCATCTGTGACCGAAGCGATTTCAGCGCCAAAACATTATTGGCGAATTTTTGCTGTTTCACGTTTTTATATTGTGTGTAAGCTGCGAAAAACAAAAGCAGCACGATGATAATCAAAGACCCGATTATCCACTTTTGGATACTATCATTCTTTTGAATAAGTTCTTGGTTTTCAAAAGCGAGCTTGTACCGGCTTTCGTTCAGTTTACGGTCGTTTTCAAGGCTTGCTATTCGGTTTTGCTTTTGTGTAATTTCTTTACTGAAACGCGCCGCTTGGCTAATTTCCTGCTCTTTTTTTATATAAAGTTCGTCCACAACTTCTACATAACGTTGGTAGCTTTCTGTGGCTTTGTCAAACTCCCCAATGTCCCGATAAATTTCGGAAAGCTTTCGCACAGCATCTTTTTGGACAATCAAATCTTCCATTTTATCGGCCTCTGCAATACTTTTTTCAAGGTACGGAATAGCTTGTTTGTATTTTTCCTGAGCAACAAATGCATTTGCGATTTTATAGTTTTGCCGTTGCGAAGTCAATGCTTCATCATCAACCGTGGCGCCTTTATCCATTGAGTTCAATTCTTCCAAAGTTTCTTCACGAAGCTGGATTTCCTTTTCGTATTCGCGATTTTGGTTGTAAAAATCGGCAACCTTATTTTTTTCTGAAACTGCGCGTTGCTTGTTTTCTTTTTTGGCAAGTTTCAGCGAATTGTCAAAATATTCCTCTGCTTCATTCAGCGCACCACTTTGGGCATAGGCTTCACCAATCTTAGAATTTAGGTTCGTGATTTTCGGCGTAATCCTATTCTCTTTTGCCGCATCCAATGCTTTTTGGTAGTTGAAAACACTTTTCACACCATCGCCAATTGCTTTATAGGTATCGCCCAAACCTTCGTAAACTTCCACTTTTTGGTATGCCGAAAGATTATTCTTCAACAATTTTTGAAATGCTGAAATGCTTTCCTGATAGTTTTTGTTCTGCTCAAAAGCTTTTGCCAGTTTGATCGCCACATCAATATTATTGGTGTTTTGAAGACTTTGCTTATAATTATCTACTGCCAAATCAGGCTGGCTCCAAAACAAGTTGATGTCGCCCAAAGTTTCAAAAGCCAAACTATTCTCCTTTTTTGAAATGGTTTTACCTCGCTTGGGCTCCAGTGCTTTGGTAACGTATTCAATACTTTTCTGCGCGTCCTTTTTCAGAAAGAATTTTGCAGAGTCCAGATAAACATTGAAACTAGCTTGCTCTTCAGCTTTGGGGCTTTTGGAAACAATCGATGAAACGTCAGTTTTCGCTTTTTCAACCCGTACGGTTACAAAATCGTTTTCCTTGATTGTATAATAAACCGTAACAAAATCATCACTTTTTATCACCAGTTCGTCGCCTATTTTTGCTGAAATGGAAAATCTTCCCGAGAAATTCGTAGTTGTATATTGGCCGCCCAAAATCTCAACGTTCACCTTTGCGATGGGCATATTGGTTTCGCCATCAATTACTTCACCTTTCAGCATAAAAGGTTTATTATCCGTCAATCGCTTCACTTGCGAAAAGCTTTCGGTGGAACAAAAAAAGGCAAGCGCCAAAAAAAGGAAAATAAGTTTTTTCATTTCGTCATTAAAACGGTAAACATACACACTTTGCGGCAATGTTTAAAATTACGTTTTTCTGAAATAGCTTCGGCAAAGGAGAAAAAAGAATACTTCACTCACCCAAAAATACTTTTCCCTAATTCTAAGAAACCACTTACTCAAAGTATGTTTTTTTAAGAAAAAGTTCATCATATGTTTACCCAAAATAAATAAGAACGTTATGATAAAATCTCAAATAATCCTGATGTCCGCAATGCTTGCATTCACATATTCCTGCAAAGCGGAAAATAAAAAAATCGACAAACAATTATTGGCTGTTATAGAAACTCCAAAAAAGGAACACTACATAAAAGTGGCTTTGTTGTTGGACACGAGCAACAGCATGGACGGATTGATAGACCAAGCCAAAGCGCAACTTTGGGAAATTGTGAACGAACTCAGCTACGCCAAATGCCGCAACGAGCGTCCAAAACTTCAAATAGCTTTATATGAATACGGAAATGATAATTTAAGTTCGCGCGATAATTACATCCGAAAGATTTTAAGTTTCACTGAAGATTTAGACGATGTTTCTAAAGAACTTTTCTCCTTAACAACAAACGGTGGAAACGAATATTGCGGTGCGGTAATTCAGGAATCCTTGAACAAACTGGATTGGGGGAATGAAGCGGATGATTTGAAAATGGTTTTTATTGCAGGCAACGAACCTTTTAATCAAGGTGGAATTAATTATAAAGACGCTGCCGCAAATGCTAAAGAAAAAGGCGTGGTTGTTAATACCATTTTTTGCGGTGATTACCGTCACGGCATAGATAGTTATTGGAAAGATGGCGCCCAACTTACCTACGGTGACTATATGGCTATAAACCAAAATCAACAGACCGTATATTTACCTTCGCCCTATGACGATATTATTATCCAATTGAACCTGAGACTAAATAATACGTATGTTCCCTACGGAAGCGCGGGGAAAGATAAAAGTCGCGTACAACAAGAACAGGACGCTAACGCAGCGGAATACAGCAAGGAAAACGCCGTGAGCAGAACGGTTTCAAAAGGAAGCCATCTTTACACCAACAGTACTTGGGATTTGGTAGATGCCGAAAAAGAAGCGGATTTCAGTTATGACAAGTTAAAAAAAGACGAATTGCCGCAGGAACTGAAAGGAAAGAATAATTCGGAAATAAAAAAATATCTGGAAGTGAAACGTTCCGAAAGAGAAGAAATTCAAAAACAAATTATGGATTTGAACGAACAACGCCGAAAGTACATTGCCGAAAACACGAAAGAAACAAGCAATGGGTTGGAAAGCGCAATGGTTCAAGCCATAAAAAAGCAAGCTGAAAAAAAGAATTATATTTGGGAATAGTCCTAAAATATATGCTTTAGAAAATTTTAAAAAAAGTTGATTGAATTTGAAATTTTCGTACCCTTTAGGGATGGGTAAAGGAAAGTTTCAATCAAAAAAAATGCCTGACACTTTTAGAGTGTCAGGCATTTTTATTTTATGAAATGAAAAGATTAATTGATGGCTGGACAATTACAGTCATACGGTTCTGGTCTTCCACCCAAAAAGTCGTAGCCCAAAGTAATTTGATGAAAACCACCACTTTGGAATTTTACATTTCCGGCTTGATATGAATAAGTATAAGCAAACATAAAGTTCTTGTAATTAACCCCCAAAACTGGTGTGAAATATTGCAGTTTCTGAACTTTCACTTCTTCTCCGTTAAGATATTCAGCGCCATCAAGACTTCTTCTATATGACAATCCGCCCCATAATTGGCCAAAATCCATTGTTCTGTAGGCTTTAAAATTCACATCCACAGCCTGCTCGCCAGTGCGTTCGCTCCATTGAAAAAGAAAAGAAGGCTCATAGCTCCAATCGGCACCATACTCACCAATGGCATAAGCGGCAGAAATCAAATATTTACGTTGATTGTTTGATTCGAATTTTTCCGTATAAATTGATCTATTTTGAAATATGATATTCTTCACGGTAAAATGTCCTGAGAAATCTAAGAAATTATACGAAAGACCCGCATCTACATTAAAATATGATGTGCTTTGAATAATTCCTGCAATTACGGGGTCAAAATCCGTTAAATCAAATTGGGTTTCATCAAGCCTTGATTGGGTCAATCCCGCACTTAAACCAAACGATAACTGATTAAGATCTGCTTCACTTCTAGAGAACATAATATGGTGGGCATAAGTAATATACCCTCCCGTTTGTGAGTGATAACCATTTTTATCGTTATATAAAATAATTCCAACCCCAGATTGGTCTCCAAGACGCGCATTAAAGCTTAGCGTTTGAAGATTTGGAGCTTCGCTTTGATCAAACCATTGTTGGCGTGCAGTCAATCGTAATTGATTATGTGTAGCGGCACCTGCCATAGATGGATGAATCAAATAAAGGTTATCTGAAAAATAATCTGAATATATTGGTATGCCATCTTGGGAAAATCCATAAAAGGATGATAACAAAAGTAGGATGAGGGAGATTCGTTTAATATTCATAATTTTTATTTATCGTTTTAAGGTAAAATGTCCTTTGAATTCCTTTGCGTTCCCGTCCTCGGTGTACTCGATGCGGAACCAGTAGTCGCTCGAGGGCAGCGGGCTTCCCCCGTAGGTTCCGTCCCATCCCTCGCCCAGTGGGCTCAGCT
>JBBQUI010000027.1:0-23962 GCA_038212575.1 Flavobacteriales bacterium | reverse complement strand
AAAAAAGCAACGCTTTCACAGGAAATTGAAACTTCAGGTTTTTACAAAGTTATTGTCCAGCCACAAATGCAATTGCAGTTTCCTTTTGTGTTGAAAATTTATACAGAACCGCTTTACGAGTTTCCAGTAAGCGGCGGCGGTAACAAAAACATCCAAAGTTTTTGGGCAGATCCGCGCGACGCTGGAAGCCGTTCCCACGAAGGAGTAGATATTTTTGCAGACCGCGGAACGCCAGTTGTAGCTGTCACAGATGGAATGATTGCCTCTGCTGGTGAACGCGGCCTTGGCGGAAAACAGGTTTGGCTGCGCGACGGTCTTTTCGGGAAAACCGTTTATTATGCACATTTAGACAGCATCGCAGTTTCCGAAGGGGAAAAAGTAAAAGTTGGCGATACATTAGGTTTTGTTGGCAATACAGGAAATGCAAAAACCACAGCACCGCATCTTCATTTCGGGATTTATAAATCAAAAGGTGCTGTAAATCCGCTTTCTTTCATCAAAAAAACAGAGATTCAAAACAGCGAAATGCCATCAGCTATTACAAAAGCTGTTACTTTAAAAAACCGATCTGAAATTCGGAAAGGCCCTGCTTCGGTTTACAAAGAATTTGGAAGTTTGAAAAAGAACGATACTCTTATTGTTTTGGGTAAAAACCAAAAGTGGTTTCACATTCAAACAGCCGATAGTTTGAAAGGCTACGTAAATGAAACAGTTATAAAACCGCTTCCTCCAAATTAACTTTTTTTTAGCCATTGAAAAAATTGCTTAATAGTATCTTTAGAATTCAATTCTCAAAAAAACTGTTATGTCCATCTTTTCAAAAATTAAGCAAACCATTCATTTAATGAAAGAGATTGATCTTGATGCGCTCGGCAAACTTTCGCAAAAAGTAGATCTTTCTGAAATAATGAAAACAGTTGGCGAACTCGACGATCGTCAATTAGCTGGTTTGATGAAAATGCTGAAACACAAAGGGGGAAAAAAGGGACAGCACAAACTTCCCCCAATTGATGGCGATTTTTACGATTTGGCGTTGAAATTGAGTCCCGAACAACGCGAATTGCAAATAAGGGTGCGAAATTTCATGGAAGACGAAATAAAGCCAATTGCCAATGAATACTGGAATAAGGCAGAATTTCCCTTTCAAATTATTCCGAAAATGGCCGAATTGGATATCTGCGGAATTGCATACGAAGGCATTGGAAAATACCAACAACCTTTTTTAATGGAAGGCATTATTGCGATGGAATTGGCGCGGGTTGATGTTTCCATTTCAACATTTTTTGGGGTGCACAGCGGCTTGGCGATGGGCTCCATTTACGTCTGCGGAAGCGAAGAGCAGAAACAGGAATGGCTTCCAAAAATGCAACGAATGGAATCGATTGGGGCATTCGGATTAACTGAACCCGAAGTTGGTTCCGGTGTTGCCGGTGGTTTGGGAACAACTTGCAGATTGGAAGGCGATGAATGGATTTTGAACGGACAGAAAAAATGGATCGGGAATGCCACATTTGCAGACGTGATAATTATTTGGGCTCGCGATGAAGCTACAGATCAAGTGAAAGGCTTTTTAGTACGAAAGGGAAATCCTGGCTTTAAAGCTGAAAAGATGGAAAATAAAATGGCACTCCGTACGGTACAAAATGCGATTATCACACTGACGGATTGCCGAGTGCCGGAAAGCGACCGACTTCAAAAATGTGATTCTTTTAAAGACACGGCCAAAGTTTTGCGAATGACACGTGCGGGAGTTGCGTGGCAAGCCGTGGGTTGCGCACGTGGTGCTTATGAAGCAGCCCTGAAATACAGTAAAAAGCGCGAACAGTTTGGCAAGCCGATTGCTTCGTTTCAGCTAATCCAAAATCATTTGGTGGAAATGATAGCAAATTTGACCGCAATGCAAACTATGTGTTTCCGTCTTTCGGAACTGCAGGACGAAGATTTGTTGACCGATGAGCATGCTTCACTTGCAAAAGTATTCTGCAGTATGCGAACCCGCGATGTTGTTAGCCGCGCCCGTGAAGTAATGGGTGGTAATGGCATTCTTTTGGAATATGACGTTGCACGTTTTGTTGCCGATGCCGAAGCGATTTATAGTTACGAAGGAACCAAAGAAATTAACACGTTGATTGTTGGACGGGCGATTACTGGTTATAGTGCGTTTGTGTAACCACCCCGTCCGCAAATGCAGACACCCCTCCTTGAAAAAAGGAGGGGAACAGTTCCTCCCCTCTTTTCAAGGGGAGGTACCGAAGGCGTAGAGGTTAGGGGGCTGGATTTGGAATTTCGTTATGAACCGCATCGATTTCTGTGAGAATTTCTTTAGAAAGTGAAATGTTGATACTTTCAATATTTTCTGAAAGTTGATCAATTGAAGTAGCACCAATGATTGGGGCGGTCACGAATTTCTTCTGAAGAATAAAAGCCAAAGCCAAATGCGTAAAACTTAAATTGTGCTTTTTGGCGATTTTATAATATTTTTCTGTTGCTTCAAAAGCCTGTTTGCTGCTATAGCGTGTGTACTGCTTAAACTGATTTATCCGAGAATTTTCATCCGCCTTTCCGTTTAAATATTTTCCGGTGAGCGTTCCAAAACCTAAAGGCGAATAGGCCATAAAACCAATATTTTCCCTTTGAAGAATTTCCGAAAGACCAATTTCATCTTTTCGATTCACCAAATTGTACGGATTTTGAACGGAAACAATTTTCAATTTTCCTTTTCGGGATTCCTCGATGCAGCGCATTACCCCAAACGGAGTTTCGTTTGAAAGTCCGATATGGCGAATTTTTCCTTCTTTTATAAAATCTCCCAAATGACTTAAAACTTCAGCAAAATTATCTTTCCAAGCTTCGTCTTCTTTGTGCGTATAATCGCGTTGCCCGAAATAATTGGTATAGCGTTCCGGCCAGTGCAGTTGATATAAATCGATATAATCGGTTTGCAATCGGTTTAAGCTTTTATGAATCGCGTCTTCCAAAGATTTTTTACTGAAATCCAACGGTTCGCGAATATGGTCCATCGATCTGCTCGGCCCAGCAATTTTTGAAGTGATAATTAAATCTTCACGATTTTTCTTTTCCGTCAACCAGGTGCCAATATAACTCTCAGTTCTTCCCTGCGTTTTTGGGTTTGCGGGAACTGGATACATTTCGGCACAGTCTATAAAATTGATTCCTTTTTCAATGGCGAAGTCTAGCTGGTCGTGGGCTTCGACCTCTGTATTCTGCTGGCCCCAGGTCATTGTACCGAGGCAGAGTTTGCTGATTTTTAAATCTGTGTTTGGGAGGATTGTGTATTTCATTTACTAGCTTTTTCAGAATAAAAAAACTCCATTGTGTAGTCTAAATATTCTGGCTGTGTGATGCCTTCGGAATAAAAAATATTTTCTTTTTGACTATATCTTTTTAGGTAGGCCTCATTAATTTCTTCTTGAATCAGTGCTGTTGGATCAAGTTTTTCTCCTTTTACATTTATCACTTTTTCGCCATATTTCAATTGACCGACACCTGTTTTAAGAAAAGCTGTAAACCAGCTTCGGGCACTTTTGTTCCAACTTCTCGCAAAAACACACCTGTTGACTGTTACAACCCAAATTTCCAAAAAAGTATTTCTTTCGATTCCACCTTTTATTTCGGTGTAATTATGATTCTGTAAATGTGTGTAAAAATCTTCTGGGAAATTCATGGTTTTTATGATTGGGTTTTTAAAGGGGAAAAGACCTGACAGGTTTTTAAAACCTGTCAGGTCTGGATGGTCAGAATTCCAATTCCACCAAATGCGGGCAATGGTCGCTGTGCATTGCGTCGGGCAAAATTACAGCGCGTTTTAGATTCTTTTGTAATGGTTCCGAAACCAAATTATAATCTATCCGCCAACCCTTATTATTGTTTCTGGCGTTCGCGCGGTAACTCCACCAAGTGTAATTGTGCGGTTCTTTATTGAAATGGCGAAAACTATCTATAAATCCGCTTTTCATAAAACCGTCCAGCCATTTTCTTTCAACGGGCAAAAACCCGGAGACGTTTTTATTCCGAACTGGATCGTGGATGTCAATGGCTTCGTGACAAATGTTGTAATCGCCACAAATAACCAAGTTTGGAATCTCTTTTTTTAGATTGTCAACATATTTCTGAAAATCGGCCATATAAGTGAATTTGTGTTCCAAACGGGCAATGTTTGTTCCGCTGGGCAAATAAAGGCTCATCACAGAAACATTATCAAAATCTACACGGATGTTTCTTCCTTCGGCATCCATATATTCAATGCCGGTTCCATATTCCACGTGATTCGGTTTTATTTTTGAAAAAATTGCAACGCCGCTGTAGCCTTTTTTTACCGCGCTGTACCAATAATGAAAAGGATAACCCGCTTTTTCAATTTCCTCGATCTCCACTTGGTCAAAATTGGCTTTTGTTTCCTGAAGGCATATAACATCAGGGTTTGCAGCTTTTAGCCAATCAATAAAACCTTTGCGCATAGCGGCGCGGATTCCGTTTACGTTGTATGAAATAATTTTCATTGTAAGTAGCGTTTGTTAAAGGCCACTAAGTTAATTAACATTGTATTTTTACACGGCTCGCGCCCGTAAAGATTTTCATAATATATTCACAAAATATAATACGCTACATTCAGTTATATTGATGATGAAGTTTTACCTGTTAGTTTATTTTCTTTTTATTGCGGCCATTGGCTATGCGCAGGATATTTCTTCAAACTACCGCGAAAAGAAAGTTGCGGTGACAGACACGGTAGTTTTGGACAGCGTGAGCATAAATCCGAAGCGGTTTGCGGTTCTCGATAAAGATGGAAACTCGCCGGATCCATTTTCATATCGAATAGATTTTAAAAAAGGGATCATTATTTTTTCCGAAGAATTGCAACAGCAACAAGATTCGCTAACTATTCAATATTTGCGGTATCCGGACTTTTTAACGCGGGATTATTTCGCTCTCGATCCAAAAATTATTGTTGAAAATACTGGTAATATTGATAGGCTCTATTCACTACAGGAAAGTACAAACCAAAACACTTTTACGCCTTTTGATGGGTTGAACACCTCCGGAAGCATTTCGCGTGGCATTACCATTGGAAACAATCAAAATGCTGTTGTCAATAGTGAATTGGATTTGCAGATTATTGGAAAACTGAGCGATAAAGTTTCTATCCGGGCCTCCATTCAAGATGCCAATATTCCAGCGCAGGAAGGTGGTTATTCGCAAAGTTTGAATGAATTTGACCAAATTTTCATTGAGCTTTATGGCGACAATTGGAACATTCGCGCAGGTGATATCGATTTGCAGAACAACAATAGTTATTTTGGACGCTTCACCAAAAAAGTGCAGGGAATTTCCCTTGGCGGAACTTTTAATAATGAAGACGGCTCCAAAATTTCAGCCTTTGCATCTGGAGCTTTGGTGCGCGGCGTTTTTTCAAAAAGTGAATTTGTTGGGCAGGAAGGAAACCAAGGGCCATATAAACTGGTCGGTCCAAATGGCGAACTTTATATTTTGGTAGTTTCCGGAAGTGAAAGGGTTTATGTGAACGGTTTGCTTTTGAATCGTGGCGAAAACGAGGATTATGTAATAGATTATAACGCGGGCGAAATAAAATTCAATCCAACCTATCCCATAACCAGCAATATGCGGATTACGGTGGAATATCAATATACCGATAGAAGTTATACGCGTTTCATTGGCTACGGCGGCGGAAATTATTCCAGTGAAAATTTGGATTTGGGCGTATATGTTTATTCCGAAAACGATGCTAAAAACCAGCCGCTTCAACAAAACCTTTCCGAAGAACAGGTTGCTATTTTGCAGGCTGCGGGCGATGATCGCGATTTAATGAACGCTCCTTCTGCTGTGCCCGACACTTATTCCGAAAACAAAATTCTTTATAAAAAGGAAAACATAAACGGTGAAGATGTTTTCGTGTTTTCAAGCAATCCCGATGACGAACTTTTCAGTGTCCGATTTTCCCTTGTTGGCAACAATAATGGTGATTATGTGATAAGCGACACCAATGCTATCAGCCGTATTTTTGAATATGTAGCTCCGGTAAATGGAGTGAGGCAGGGTAATTACGAGCCCATTATTCGTTTAAATGCTCCCATAAAAACTCAAGTGGGCGGCCTCAATGGAAGCTTTCACCCTTCGGAAAAAACTCGTATTGATTTTGAAGTTGCGGGCAGCAAAAATGACCTCAATCTTTTCAGTGATATTGATGATGGCAATAACGATGGCTTTGCTGGAAGATTGGCTTTCAAACAACGCGTTTTGACTACCGCAGACACGCTGAAAGTGGATGCTTTTGGCTCTTTGGATTTTGTTCAAAGAGATTTCAGAACCATTGAAAGGCTTTATAATATTGAGTTTAACAGAGATTGGAACCTTGTAAACCCAATGGGAAACCAAAGCTTTGTGATTTCCGGAGTTGAGGTTTCGCATCCAAAAATTGGTGGCGGCCGTTATGAGTTTCAAAATTTAAATTATACTGAAAATTTCAACGGCACGCGGCACGTGATTGCTTCGGATTTAAAACTGAAAAAACTAAAATTATTAACCTACGGAAGCTATCTGAATAGTAAAGCAGATTCTATTTCCTCAAAATTTTTCAGATTGAACAATATTACCACCTATTCTTTTGAAAAAGCTTGGGTTGGCGGAAAAGTAGCGTTGGAAGATAATCGAATAAAGGATATTTCACGCGATAGTATTTCGCCCATAAGTCAGAAATTCAGTTCTTTTGAAGTCTTTTCTGGCATCGGCGACAGCACCAAAGTTTTTGTGGAAGCAGGTTATCAGTTTCGTGTGAATGACAGTGTTCGAAATAATTTGCTTCAAAAAGTGAATTCATCAAATACCTATTATTTAAAATCGCGGCTTATAAATACTGAAAACACGCAGCTTTCAGCGTTTGCGAATTATAGAACTTTAAAGTATGAGCCTCTTTTAAGTGATGGAACCGGCATAAGCAATCCTTCACCGCCCACAAATATTGCTCGCGAAACTGAGCGATCATTGAATTCAAGAATTTTATACAATCAGGCCTTGTTTGATGGGGGCATTCGCTGGAATACTACTTTGGAATCCAACAGTGGGGTGATTCCGCAACAGGAATTTACGTATATAAAAACAGATGCGGGACAGGGCGTTTACACTTGGATTGACTATAACAATAACGGAGTCCAGGAGTTGGAAGAATTTGAAGTAGCGCAGTTTCAAGATCAAGCGGAATACATCCGGATTTTGCTTCCAAATCAGGTATTCTTGAAAATAAGGGAGAACAAGTTCAGCCAAATTCTTACTTTAAATCCGCAGAATTGGGCAAATAAAGAAGGGTTTAAAAAGGTGTTGTCACATTTTTACAATCAAACTTCTTACGTTTTGGATCGAAAGGTGAAACGAAAAAATGACGGTTTCAACATTAATCCTTTTGAAGATGGCGGGGACGACCAATTGGGGCTCACGCTGAATTTTCGGAACGCTTTGTTTTTCAATCGCGGGAAGCAGCATTTAACCACTAGTTATACCTTTATTTCCACTTCCAGCGACAATCTGCTTGCCACGGGTTTGCAGCGCAGCGAGTTGAAGAGCCATCAATTGAACTTCAACCATAAGTTTTGGGAAAGTTGGTTGCTGAATTTAAAAGGCGCAACGGGAAGCAATGAAAGCCTTTCGGAGAATTTTGCGAACCGAAATTATCGTCTGGATTCCTATGAATTAAACCCAAAAATCTCCTATTTACTAAGCCAGCAGACGCGCTTTGATGTGTTTTATGAATTTACAAATCAAGACAACCAATTGGGCGAGATGGAAAAACTAAACCAGCAAACCTTGGGCTTTTCTTTTGCTTATACCAATGCTGAGAAAGTTTCAATAAATGGCGAATTCAATTATATAGACAACAAATTTGAAGGCAGTGCTTTTTCACCCGTGGCCTACCAAATGTTGGAAGGATTGCAGCCTGGAACCAATTTTACGTGGCGATTACTTTTTCAGAAACGGATAACGAAATATTTGGATGCGAATCTTTCGTATTTTGGGAGGAAAAGTGAAACCACTAAAACGGTACATACGGGCAGTATTCAGTTGCGGGCGTATTTTTAAAAGGTAGTTTTAAAAACTATGTAGACAAAATCGACACATTACAAACATGTGTCGAAATTATGAATGAATTTCGACATAGGTAAAAAATATTTCATGAACAGTTGCAGCAATGTGAAGTATTTTAATTCTCAATATTGAATCGAGACTTTCGTTTTTGTATCTTCATACATCATTTAAAACTCCCAAAAATGTTTTCAAAAATAGCGTTTGTAATCTTTTCGTCAATTTTACTTTCTTGTGTTTCCACCCAAAACCAACCACAAAATATTGAAACCAATAGTCCTGCTGAGATAGAAGCAAAGAAAATAGCTGCTGGAAAAATGATGGAAGCTGGCTATCTTCCAGGCAGGATAATCTATTCAGACTTGGCGGATGATTGCGAATATACTATTCAACTAAAAGATGGTGACAGAGATTTTTATTATGTCGATCCCATAAATTTGGATGAAAAGTTTAATACCGATGGCCAAACCGTGTGGGTAAAATTTGGAGGATTGAACAGGATGAACCGCTGCGAAAAAGCAGCACCGGTAAGTATTATAGAAATCCAAAACCGTGATGAATAAGAAGGAAGAGGGTTCAATTTCTCTTTTCAACAAGACTTTTATAAATCACAAAATAATTCTAAAATCCCACTTGAAGTATCTAGTTTTTGTATCTTCAAAATTCATTTCAAACCAAAACAAAATGTTTTTAAAAATAGGATTTGCAATTTTTTCAACGTTCGTTCTTTCCTGCGGAACTACAGAAAAGCAAACACAAACTACTTCCACTTCGGAAACAACTACAACAACTGAAACAACTTCAACTTCAGAAACCACTACAAACACGGAAACAATGGATCCAAAAAAAATGATGGCAGCAGGGTATTTGCTGGGAACCATTGTATATTCTGACAAAGAAGGCGATTGTCCCTATACAATACAGATGCCGGGCGACAAGATGGAGTTTTACTATTTGGATCCAATAAATTTGGAAGAAAAATATAAAAAAGACGGACAAAAAGTGTGGATAAAATTCAACGGTCTGCGCAGAATGAACCGTTGTGATAAGGCAACTCCTGCCGAAATTACAGATATAAAAAAGGGAGGATAAATAAAATGCCTCGGGGGCAAAGCCACCTAGGCATTAAAATCCCAAAAAGGCCAAATTCCAAATTCCAATGGAGCAAAATGAAACAGAGTCTCGGAGTATTAGACCCCAAAAGATGTATTAATATTCTGCTTTTTCCTAAAAATTAATCACTTACAATATTATTCGGAAAGCCAGTTTTTGTATGAAATGGTTTCCTTCATTTTTTCTGAAATTTCATCAATAGAGATTCGTTCCTGTTCCATTGTATCGCGATAGCGGATGGTTACGGTGTTATCTTCAATAGTTTGATGATCCACGGTGATGCAGAACGGTGTTCCGACTGCATCTTGGCGACGGTAGCGTCTTCCAACTGCATCTTTTTCGTCATAAATTACATTGTAATCCCATTGAAGATCGTCAATGATTTTTTGTGCAATTTCTGGCAGGCCATCTCTTTTAATCAAAGGTAATACGGCTGCTTTTACGGGCGCCAAAATTGCTGGTAGTTTTAAAACCGTACGCACACTCCCGTCTTCCAAAGTTTCATCCTGTAACGAATTACTCAAAACTGCAAGGAACATTCTGTCCAAACCGATGGAGGTTTCAACTACATAGGGCACGTAGCTTTCGTTCAATTCTGGGTCGAAAAATTGTAGTTTTTTTCCTGAGAATTTTTCGTGTGCTTTTAGGTCGAAATCTGTTCTTGAATGAATTCCTTCCAATTCCTTGAAGCCAAAAGGAAAGTTGAATTCAATATCTGCCGCCGCATTGGCGTAATGTGCCAGTTTTTCGTGATCGTGGAAACGGTAATTTTCTTCACCCATTCCTAAAGAAAGGTGCCATTTTAAACGGGTTTCTTTCCAGTATTCATACCATTTCAGTTCTTCTCCCGGGCGGACGAAGAATTGCATTTCCATCTGCTCAAACTCCCGCATACGGAAGATGAATTGGCGGGCAACTATTTCGTTACGGAAAGCTTTTCCCGTTTGTGCGATTCCGAAGGGAATTTTCATTCTTCCACTTTTTTGGACGTTTAAAAAGTTTACGAATATGCCTTGGGCAGTTTCGGGACGAAGATAAAGATCCATTGCGCTATCTGCGGAAGCTCCCAGTTTTGTTCCAAACATTAAGTTGAACTGTCGCACTTCGGTCCAGTTTCTTGAACCTGTATCGGGATCGGCAATTTCAAGCTCTTCAATCAAAGCTTTCACATCTGCCAAGTCTTCTTTTTCCAAAGAACGCGCCATTCGTTCTAAAATGGAACGTTGTTCTTCTAGATATTTTACAACCCGTGGATTAGTGGTTACAAATTGTTCTTCATCAAAACTATCGCCAAAACGGCCTTTTGCTTTTTCAATTTCCTTTTGTGCTTTTTGGTAAAGTTTTTCGGCGTAATCTTCAATAAGCACATCTGCACGGTAACGTTTTTTGGAATCTTTGTTGTCTATCAACGGATCGTTGAAAGCGTCCACGTGGCCGGAGGCCTTCCAAGTTGTGGGGTGCATCAATATTGCGGAATCAATTCCAACAATATTTTGGTGCATATACACCATGCTTCGCCACCAATATTCCCGGATATTTTTCTTTAATTCTACACCGTTTTGGGCGTAGTCATAAACAGCGCTGAGGCCATCATAGATTTCGCTGGATGCAAAAATATAACCGTACTCTTTTGCGTGAGATACTACTTTTTTGAATTGATCATCGTTATTTGCCATAGCGCAAAAATAGGAAAAAGCCCCCCATCCCCCGAAGGGGGAGCTCTTTTTTTTCTAAGAAAAAAACCATCACAAAGAATGTAATGGTTTTTAGGTTTTTAATTGAGTATGAGTTCCCGCTGCGGCGGGTTAGGGGGCTTTATTTCAACTCCATTGTGGTGGTAGCAACTAGAGTGCCAGCGTCAAAAAGGTTAATGGTATATCTACCTTCCACAAGATCAATTTCTACAGTGTTTACAAGAATACAAACGTCAAGTTCATCATTTTCATAAAATACATTGGTAGAAGCGCTATAGTTAAGGTTTTTGTCCTCAAACTGTTTCACTACGTTGTCTCCCATCATTTTATTTTTTGGGTTTATCACTTGAACATATAAAATTCTGTCACCTTTTTTTGCAATAGCGTTTGGAGCCAATGTAAAGCAAGTTCTTATTTTATCGGCACGACTGGCGCGTTTTGTATCAACTACTTTTCCACTGTTTCTGATAATCACGGCTTCTCCACGGAGGTCAGTAGCTTTAACGATAGAACCTTTTTTAATGGTTTCGTTCATCGCCACATTTTCTTGGCTAACAGAATCTACAACCATTCTTGTGTTGGAAAGCTCCATTGAAGTGCTGTCGCGTTCCATCGCAAGTTGTTTGTTTGCTGCAATTAGACTGTCGGCACGTTTGAATAGCAAAGTGCGTTCTTGTTTAAGCCTGCCCACTTCAACTTTATATCTCTCAATTAAACCTATGTTAGCTTGTGAATCTTTTACAGAATCCAAAAGAATTGTAATTCTTTCACGAGCGGCAAGCAAATCTTTGTCTTTTAGCTCGTTGTCCTTAATTACTTCGTCATAGTTTGCAATCAGCCCTTCAAGTTCTTGTTCAATATCTGCTTTTTGCGTTTCAAGATTTGATACTGTATTTTTACTATCGTTAAATAGTGTTACGGTGTAAACCGCCAAGGCAACCAGCAAAACAGAAAGAACCCCGATAAGGATCTTAAATTTGCCACTATTGTTTTCGTTTTCTGTACTCATAATTAATAAGTTAAGTTTAATAAGTGGTAAATGTAGGTAGGTATTTCTTTAACAAACGTTTACAAAATGGTAAATATTCTTAAAATATGTTAAATTTATTTTTTCCTAAAATTTGTAATGGTTGTAAACAGCCGCTTTTAAAGGGCCAAGGGGTTTTATGCGCGGAATGTATTCATTCCATTCCTTTGGTATCTTTTCACAAAACGGGAAGTGATATGCTGAAGAATAAATTTTATGGGAGGTTTTTGGTCCAAAATGCAACCGCGCTCGTCAATTTTCAGAAAAGAGGAATTACCCAAGAATTACTACATAATTTAAAATATCGCGGACAAAAAGAAATAAGTTCATTCTTCGGAAAATGGTTGGGGGCGGAACTTGCAGAAATTCCAGCCTATCAAAAAATAGATTTGGTAATTCCCGTACCATTGCACAAACAAAAGCTGAAAAAACGCGGTTATAATCAAGTGGAAGGTTTTGCAAAAGAGATAGCTACAGCCTTAAATATTCCCTATAAAGATGATATTTTAATAAAAGTGTCCAAAACCGGCTCGCAGGTTTTCAAAACAAGAATGCTTCGTTTTGAGGCCGAAGAAGTTTTCACCGTTCAAAATTTGGAACAGATAAATAACAAACATGTTTTGCTGGTGGACGATATTATAACTACAGGCGCTACGCTGGAAAAATGTGCACTACAATTGCTGAAAGCTGAAAATGTTAGCATCAGTATCGCCACAATTGCAACAACATAAAATTTATTTCCAATTGGTAAAAGGTTATTGTTTATTTTTGAAACCGCAATCTGCCGTCAAATAATTTTAAGCAACGCTAAGTGAAACATCGCCTTCTTTATATTCCCATTGCATTTTTATTTATACTTTCTTTTGTGGACTGCGCAAAAAAAGGAACACCCTCCGGCGGGCTTCGGGATACTATTCCGCCTGTGATTGTGAATAGTAATCCAGAAAATTACAGTATTAACTTTACGGGCAACGAAATTGAAATTCGTTTTGACGAATACATAAAACTGAAAGAAATCAATAAGGAATTGATTATTTCCCCTCCGATGAAATTTGCTCCTCTGATCACGCCTTTAAGCACCTCAAAAACACTAAAAATAAAACTGATTGACACTTTAAAACCAAATACTACCTATTCTTTTAACTTCGGGAACAGTATTGTGGACAATAACGAGGAAAACAAGTTTGATTATTTCAAATATATTTTTTCCACAGGAAGTTATATTGATAGCTTAAAACTTTCCGGAAAAGTAAAAGATGCACAGCTTATTGCGCCGGAAATTCCGACCACCGTGATGCTTTATGAAGTGAATGAAACCTTTACAGATTCCTTGATTTATACTGAAAAGCCTACCTACATAACCGTTACAAAAGATAGCACGGGCACGTTCGAGTTGAGCAATTTAAAAGAAGGAAAATATCTGCTTTTGGCCTTGAAAGAGAAAAATAACGATTACATTTTTCAGCCACAAAACGATAAAATTGGTTTTGTAAAGGAATTAATCACGCTCCCCACTGATTCAACATATACGCTTACACTTTTCAAAGAAACCCCAGATTATAAATTTGTGCGGCCTAGTCAGGTGGGAAAAAACCATATTGTTTTTGGTTACGAGGGACGTGCGGACAGTTTAGGTATTGAAATTCTTTCCCAAGTGCCGGAAGATTACGTTTCAACTGTTTTTAAAGACGAAAAGAAAGACACGCTCCATTACTGGTTTAAACCTGCCATTGAAACAGATTCGTTGATTTTTAAAGTAGCCAATGGAAATATTATTGATACAGCCACTGTGCGAATGCGCGAACTTTTTAAAGATTCGCTGAACATTTCGGCACTAAAAACGGGAACTCTTAAATTGAAAGATACTTTTAAATTACGCGCCAATACACCATTGGTTTCTTTTGATGCTGAAAAATTTCAAGTGATGGCAAAAGATTCTTCGTTTGTGGAAGCCACTGTAAAATTGAACAAAGAATACAATTGGGCCGAAATATTTTTCCCGAAGAAAGAAGACCAAAGCTACTTAGTGAAGGTTTTTCCGGGGGCGTTGACAGATTTTTTTGAAGCGAGCAATGACACCCTTCAATTTAATGTGAATACTCGGATTGCTTCAGATTACGGGACGCTGAATCTTACTTTGGTGAATGTAAATCGGTTCCCAATCATTGTGCAAATGCTGGATAGCAAATACAATGTTGTTGGAGAAGAATATTTAAACGAAAACAAACCCGTATTCTTTGATGCGCTTTCACCGGACAAGTATTTTTTAAGAATAATTTACGACGATAACGGAAACGGAAGATGGGACACTGGTAGTTTTCTGAACCGAATGGAGCCCGAAAAAATAATTTATTACCCCACACAAATTGAAGTACGGGCAAATTGGAGCTTGAATGAAACGTTTAGGTTAAAGTAAAATAATCGCGATCGTTCAAAAACTGCAAATGGTTCCGGTTGCTTTCAATGTGTTCTTTTTCCAAAATTACTGTGTCAGTAAATTCATCAAATGCTGAAGAGCTAATCTGTTTTCCCAAAACATCATAAACCGCAGAGTGACCAATGTATTCATGGTCATTTCCATCAAAACCTACACGGTTTACACCAATGCAGTACGCCATGTTTTCAATTGCTCGCGAGCGAAGTAACGTGTCCCAAGCAAGGGTGCGAACTTTGGGCCAATTTGCAACATAAATCAGCACATCATAGTTTTCTGTATTTCTTGCCCAAACGGGAAAACGCAAGTCATAACAAACCAAGGGGCAAATTTTCCAGCCATTGTAATTTACAATTAAACGCTCGGTTCCGGCGGAATATGTTTCGTTTTCTTTCGCTAAAGTGAAGGTGTGTTTTTTGTCATATTTTTTGTAACTCCCGTCGGGAAATACAAAAAACATCCGATTGTAAAATTTACCGTTTTCAGAAATAATCACACTTCCTGTTATTGCACAATTTTTTTTCTGTGCTTCGGAAATCATCCAATTTAATGTTTCTCCATCGTTTGGTTCGGCAAGGTTTTCAGCATTCATTGAAAAACCTGTGGAAAACATTTCGGGAAGAACAATCAAATCGGTTTCGCCTTCAATATTTTGAATTTTCTCGGAAAACATTTTCCGATTTGATTTGGCATTTTCCCAATGCAATTCGCTTTGAATGATCGTTATTTTAAGATTTTCTTTCAAATTATCTATTTTCTTTATTAGCAATTATTTTTTATTTTCAAGCAATTCTACCATTTCCCGTATTCCCTGCATTTTTGCGTGATCTACGGCGTTTAGGCCTTTATCGTCTTTTAAAGAAGTGTTTGCGCCTTTTTCCAAAAGCAACCATGCTATTCCTTTTCGGCCAAAAGTGGCAGCAAAAATCAAGGCTGTAGCACCGTTGAAATTTGTAATGTTTGGATTGGCACCGTTTTCCAACAATAGTTTTGCAATATGGTCAAAGCCCTTAAAACAAACTCCCATCAAAGCGGTATTGCCGGATGCATCCTGTGCATCAATATTTTGCGGAAATTTTAAAATTATTTCTGAAATGTCGTATAAACCATAATAAGTTGCGAGCAGCAAAGGGGTGGAACCACGTTCATCTTTCGTGGAAACCAATTGAGGATTACTTCCCAGAAGTTTTTCAACTTCCGAAAAATCTTCTTGTCTTATGGCATTAAAAAGTTGTTCTTTCATCTGTTATAAAAGTAAAAAAACAGAGCCACATATACTGCAACTCTGTTTTGATTTTTAATTTCTGTAATAAAATTATTTCAAATCAAAGCGATCTAAATTCATCACTTTGCTCCAAGCGGCTACAAAATCTTTCACAAATTTTTCTTTGGAATCTTCGCAGGCATAAACTTCTGCAATCGCGCGAAGCTCAGAATTGGAGCCAAAAATTAAGTCGGCTCTCGTGCCGGTCCATTTGAAAGTATCACTTTCGCGATGGCGTCCTTCAAAAACTCGATCGTCATTGCCAATTGCTTTCCAAGTAGTTCCCAAATCGAGAAGATTTACGAAAAAATCATTCGTTAATGATCCGGGCTTGTCCGTAAACACTCCGTGATCAGAACCATCAAAGTTGGTTTTTAAAACGCGCATTCCACCGACCAATACAGTCATTTCGGGAACAGTTAAGGTCAATAGTTGTGATTTGTCAACCAATAATTCCTCAAAAGAAGCATGTTGTTCTGACTTCAAGTAATTTCTGAAACCATCTGCTTCTGGTTCAAGATGTGCAAAAGAATCTACATCGGTTTGTTCTTGGGAAGCATCACCTCTTCCCGGTATGAAAGGAACAGTTATGTTTTGTCCCGCATCTTTAGTTGCCTTTTCAATAGCCGCACATCCGCCAAGAACAATCAAATCTGCTATTGAAACTCTTTTTTCACCACTTTGATTATTATTGAAATCTTTTTGGATTGCTTCAAGCTTGTCCAAAACTTTTGATAATTGTGAAGGATTGTTTACTTCCCAGTTTTTTTGAGGTTCCAAACGGATTCGAGCGCCATTCGCTCCACCGCGCATGTCAGAGCCGCGATACGTTGAAGCCGAAGCCCAAGCTGTAGAAACCAATTGTGAAACAGATAAGCCAGTATCGAGGATTCTACCTTTCAATGAAGAAATATCCTTATCATCGATTAAAGTGTGGTTAACCGTCTGTATTGGATCTTGCCAAAGTAATTCTTCACCAGGAACTTCAGGGCCCAAATAGCGGGAAACTGGACCCATATCGCGATGTGTCAGTTTATACCAAGCTCGAGCAAAGGCATCTTCAAACTCTTCTGGGTTTTCGCGAAAATGTTTTGAAATTTTTAAATAGGCCGGATCTTTTTTCAAAGCTATGTCTGCGGTGGACATCATAAGATCCTGCGTTTTTGATGCGTCATGCGCCATCGGCGCTTTTGGTGCATTAGAAGCTTCTGTCGGTTTCCATTGATGCGCTCCGGCGGGACTTTTTGTTAATTCCCATTCATTATCCAACAACATTTTAAAATAATCGTGATCCCATCTGTTTGGAACGGGCGTCCAAGCACCTTCCAAACCACTTGTTATGGTATCGTCGCCAAATCCTGATTTGTAACTATTTATCCAACCCTTACTTTGGTGTTCAATCGCAGCTCCAGCTGGTTCAGAATCTACATATTTTTCGGCATCTCCCGCTCCGTGGGTTTTTCCGAAGGTGTGACCTCCCGCCACTAAAGCTACGGTTTCATAATCGTCCATCGCCATTCTTCCAAAAGTTTCACGAATATCGTGTGCTGAACCGAGCGGATCAGGAACTCCATTCGGGCCTTCGGGATTCACATAAATTAATCCCATATGGGCAGCTGCTAAAGGTTTTTCAAGATGGCCTTCTTCGTAACGTTTATCGTTACCAAGCCACTGTGTTTCGGAACCCCAATAAACATCTTGTTCTGGTTCCCAGACGTCTTCGCGTCCTGCGCCAAAACCAAACGTTTTAAAGCCCATAGATTCCAAAGCGCAGTTTCCCGCAAGAAGTAATAAATCTGCCCAAGAAATTTGTTTGCCATATTTTTGCTTTATTGGCCATAGCAACAAACGGGCTTTATCTAAGTTTCCGTTATCGGGCCAACTGTTTAAAGGAGCAAAACGTTGGTTTGCAGTATTTCCGCCACCGCGACCATCTGTAACGCGATAAGTTCCGGCACTATGCCACGCCATACGGATGAACAATCCGCCGTAATGGCCGTAATCTGCGGGCCACCAATTTTGGGAATCGGTCATTAAATTGACCAAATCTCTTTTCAGGGCATCATAATCAAGTTTTTCAAATTCTTTTTTATAGTCGAAATCATTTCCCATCGGGTCCGACTTAGAGTTTTGTTGGCGCAATACATTTAACCGTAAGCTATTTGGCCACCAATCGCCATTTGTTGTACCGCCACCAGCAACTTGATGCTGTGTATTTCCGAAGTATGGACATTGAGCTGCTGCGCCATCGTCATTAATTTCCCAAGCGTCGCCAGTATTTCCGCTGGGGTTTCCATTTTTGTGATAGTTTTTATCTTTATTATTGTCCATAACTTTTGATTTTAAAAGGAGTGTTTACGAAAATACAGATTTAATTTGCCGTTTCAAACCTAAAACCAATCGGATGATTTAATCTTTGGATTGATAAAATTTATGACAACACAAACCTGACAGGTTTCAAAAACCTGTCAGGTTTTTTAGGATGTTCGCCGCTTCCGCCAAAGTTTCATCTGTTTTTGCAAAACAAACTCGAATTTGTTTGAAATCTTTTTTGCCATCATTGAAAACCGAAGTTGGAATTGTTGCAATCTTAAATTCCTTTGTAAGCCTTTCCGCGAAAGCGATATCACTTTCATTGGAAATTTCAGAAAAATCAAGCATTTGAAAATACGTGCCTTTTGAAGGAATTATTTTGAAATTGGAACCATCCATTAAATGCAAAAAGAAATCCCGCTTTTGTTGATAGAAATCTGAAAGTTTTAAATAGTGATCCGGATCTTTCAAATAGGTGGACAATGCTTTTTGAATGGGATGGTTTACGCAGAAAACTACGAATTGATGTACTTTCTGAAATTCTTTCATCAATCCTTCCGGTGCGGCGCAATAACCCATTTTCCAGCCTGTATTGTGAAATGTTTTGCCGAAAGAAGCTGTTATAAAACTTCGCGTCGCCAAGGCTTCAAATTTTGAGGCGCTTTGGTGCACATTTCCATCAAAAATGATGTGTTCGTAAACTTCATCGCTCAAAACCAACAAGTCATTTCTCTCAGCCAAATCCTGCAACTGAAGCATGTCGTCTTCAGAAAAAAGCATTCCACTTGGGTTGTGTGGACTATTGATGATTATCATTTTCGTTTTTGAAGAAATTTTATCAGCAACTTCTTGCCAATCCACTTTATAAAAAGGAGGTTTTAATTGAATGGGGACAATCTTTCCACCGAATAATTCCACGGTTGGCGCATAACAATCATATGCTGGAGTGAAAATAATCACTTCATCGCTTTTGCTAATGGTAGCAGCAATTATGGTGAAAATAGCCTGCGTAGCACCAGCAGTTATCGTGATTTCAGTTTCGGGATTGTAAAAATGATTATGAAGATTTTCAATCTTTTTTGAAATTTCCATGCGAAGTTCAAAATCTCCTGGCATCGGTGCATATTGGTTAAAACCATCACGCATTGCATGATCCACAAAAGCATTCAAAGCGGGGTCGCTGGGGAAATTTGGAAACCCTTGCGAAAGGTTTAGAGCATTGTGTTCCGCTGCCATTTTGCTCATTACAGAGAAGATGGAGGTTGTGATATTCGGTAATTTTGAGTTAATCATTTTGTCCAGTGTTTATGTAAACCAAAACGTCGTTGATGCATTTGTCTAAGTTACTATTTATTTTTTTTGATGAAAAATAGAAAACGGCGCAACTATTTTCAATCAACAAAAAAACCCTCGCAAATCTGCAAGGGTTTCAAATTCAACAAAATCGTAAATCTAAAATCTACAATCGTAAATTATTAGTATCTGTAATACTCAGGTTTAAAAGGTCCTTCAACCTCCACGCCAATATATTCAGCTTGGTCTTGGCTAAGTTCAGTAAGTTCAACCCCGATTTTTTCAAGGTGAAGTTTCGCCACCTTTTCATCCAAATGCTTTGGAAGCATATACACTTCGTTTTCATAATTTTCACCATTTTTCCAAAGTTCAATTTGTGCTAAAGTTTGATTGGTGAAACTGTTGCTCATCACAAAACTCGGGTGGCCAGTAGCGCAACCAAGATTTACCAAACGACCTTCAGCCAAAAGAATAATGTCTTTTCCGTTGATTGTGTATTTGTCAACTTGTGGCTTAATTTCAACGTGCGTGTTTCCGTGGTTTTTCTTCAACCAAGCAACAGCAATCTCGTTGTCAAAATGCCCAATATTACAAACGATTGTTTTGTCTTTCATCGCTTCAAAATGCTCTGGGCGAACTATGTCTTTATTTCCAGTAGTGGTAATTACGATATCGGCATTACCAACAACGGTTTCCAATTTTTTCACTTCAAAACCATCCATTGCAGCTTGTAAAGCACAGATAGGATCTATTTCAGTAACGGTAACAATACTTCCAGCACCTTTAAAAGAAGCGGCAGTTCCCTTGCCAACATCACCATAACCACAAACAACTACACGTTTTCCGGCCATCATTATATCTGTCGCGCGGCGCACTGCATCCACAGCACTTTCACGACAACCGTATTTGTTGTCGAATTTACTTTTGGTAACGCTGTCGTTAATGTTGATTGCTGGCATTGGCAATGTTCCTTTTTTCATACGCTCGTAAAGACGGTGAACACCAGTGGTGGTTTCTTCAGAAATACCTTTTACGCCAGCCGCAAGCTCTGGATATTTGTCCAAAACCATGTTTGTTAAATCGCCACCATCGTCAAGAATCATATTTAATGGTTTACGGTCTTCGCCAAAGAAAAGCGTTTGCTCAATACACCAATCAAATTCTTCTTCATTCATTCCTTTCCAAGCATAAACCGGAAATCCAGCAGCGGCAATTGCAGCTGCGGCGTGGTCTTGGGTAGAGAAAATATTACAAGAGCTCCAAGTAACTTCTGCGCCAAGAGCTTTTAAAGTTTCAATAAGTACCGCAGTTTGAATAGTCATGTGAAGACACCCAGCAATACGTGCACCCTTCAAAGGCTGCTCATTTCCATACTCTTCACGCAAGCTCATAAGCCCGGGCATTTCAGCTTCGGCAAGCTCAATTTCTTTTCTTCCCCAGTCTGCTAGGGAAATATCTTTTACTTTAAACGCCGTGTAAGGCACAGTTTTCGTTGACATAAAAATTTATTTTTATTCCCGCGAAGGCGGGAAACTCGTTGTTATTAACTAATTTTGATACTTATTTCAGTCCGCGAAAATACAGAATATCTTTCAAAATTTTATGCCACTTTACAAAACAATAACAGTAAACCCAAACACTAAAGTCTTCATTTGGAAGATTGAAGAATCTTTTGAAACACTTTCAGAAGGAATATCTCTCACTGGAAATTGTTCTGGAAGAGTTGAAAACATGAAAAGCGACCTTCACCGTCGCGGGTTTATGAGCATTCGGCATTTGATGGCTTTGGAAGGATTTACGGATCACGATTTATATTATGATGAAAACGGCAAGCCGCATTTAACTGGCGATAAACACATTTCAATTACCCATTCCTACAACTTTTCTGCGATAATTATTAGCGATACCGAAGTGGGTATCGATATTGAAATGCAACGCACCAAAATCCTTAGAATAGCTCATAAATTCACACCGATTGAAGAATACCGAACCATCGCAAATGAAGATGCAATGATGCGCAAACTCACCATTGTTTGGTGTGCGAAAGAATCACTTTATAAAAGTTTTGCTGAAAAAGGCGTTAGTTTTTTGGAGAATATTTATGTTGAAGATTTTAGGCTCGATGAAACCAAAACAACTGCAACCGTAACTTACGAAGACAAACAAGTGCAATATGATGTGGATTTTCTGGAATTTGAAGAGTTCACTTGTGCTTATGCACTTATTTCTGAAGAAAAATAGATGGAAGGAATTTTTTATAAATCTTTTCTAAAGTCGGTTGCCGGAAAAGAAAAGCAACTCGCCATTTTGATCGACCCAGATAAATTTGATATTTCTGCAACGAAATCATTTCTAAATAAAATTCCAAAGGAAACAACGCATCTTTTTGTGGGCGGAAGCACAGTGGCAAATGGAGAAACCGAAGAAACGGTAAAAGCTTTGAAAGCTGAATCGAAACTTCCAATCTTTCTTTTTCCGGGTGACCATTCGCATATTACGCCATTTGCTGATGCGCTTTTGTTTTTGACGTTGCTTTCGGGAAGAAATGCGGAATACTTAGTTGGCCAACAAATAAAATCCATTTCGAAATTGAAAAATTCGGCTTTGGAAATTATTTCCACTGGCTATATTTTGATTGATGGCGGCAATAATTCATCGGTTTCAAAAGTGACGAAAACGGAACCACTGCCGCAGGAAAATATTGAATTAATTGTGAATACAGCTTTGGCCGGACAATTTATGGGAGCAAAACTTATTTATTTGGAAGCAGGAAGCGGCGCAAAAATTCCTGTAAAACCTGAAATCATTTCTGAAGTAAAAAAAGCTATCAATATTCCTTTAATTGTTGGTGGGGGAATAAAAACGGAAGTACAAAAAGAAACAGCTTACAGATCGGGTGCCGATATGATCGTTATGGGAACGGCCTTCGAAATCGAAAGCACCAAATAACAAAAAACAAACTCCAAATAAATTCCAAATCTCAAAAATCCAAATTCCAAAAACTGCCAAATGCTACCGTTAACTGAATACTTTTATAATCGTAACTTTGAAACAAAAATTTCAAAGCAATGAAAATTTCAGTTGAACTTACCCTCACACCTCTACAGGACGATTACGAACCCGCAATTATCAATTTCATAAAAAGCTTGCGGAATTCTGGCCTCACAGTTTTGGAAAATCCACTAAGCACGCAAGTTTACGGCGATTATGATGCGGTTATGAATCTGCTTCAAAAGGAAATGAAAGTTGCTTTGGAAGCCGTGGAAAGAGGATTGCTTTACATAAAAATCGTAAAATCGGACAGAAGCGATTATGAGCCCCATTTTTGATTGGTTTTTTCAGCAATACCAAGGCGTTCCCACACACATTATAATCCTTGAAATAATTGGTGTTGTGTTAGGTCTGCTTAGTGCTTGGTTTTCCAAACAGGACAATATTTTAATCTATCCTACAGGAATTTTGAGCACCGCAATTTTTGTTTATATTTTAGCTTTCTACGGGCTCTTGGGCGATTTGGTAATCAACGCCTATTATTTTTCAATGAGCATTTACGGCTGGTATATTTGGACACGAAAGATTGATGCCGAACATTATACGCCCATAACCACAACAAGTTTAAAAGAGAAACAAATCTGCGTTTTCATTTTTGTAGCAACTTTGATTTTCATTTTTGCCATTTATAAATTTTTCGACAAATGGAATAGTTGGACAGCTTATGTTGACACACTTACTACAGCCATATTTTTTGTGGCAATGTGGCTTTTGGCGCGAAAAAAACTGGAAAACTGGTCTTTTTTACTGATTGGTAATATAATTTCGCTACCCTTGTATTTTTACAAAGGTTTGATTTTTACATCGTTTCAATTTTTGCTTTTTGTAATCATTTCAATTTACGGATACCGCGCGTGGAAGAAAAACCTGAACAAACCCGAAACCAGTCTGCTCAATTGATGAAAGTAGTTTTATACGGACCCGAATCTACTGGAAAAACAACGCTTGCAAAACAGTTGGCGGAACATTATAACACGCTTTGGGTTCCGGAATTTATGCGTGAATACCTTCAAAAAAAGTGGGATTCCAAGAAAGAATTGGTTGCTAGAGAAGATTTAATTCCTATCGCTAAAGGACAGTTGAAACTTGAAAATGAGGCTTCGCAACAAGTTGAAAATCTGTTGATTTGCGATACAAATTTGCTCGAACTGAAAGTATATTCCGAATATTATTACAACGGATTTTGCCCTTCGGAAATAAAAAACGAAGCAACCAACCTGTCCGCCGTGGGGGGAAACAATTACAGCATCTACCTTTTAACCTATATTGACACGCCTTGGGAAGTGGACGACTTGCGCGACAGACCCAACAATCGAGAGGAAATGTTTCGTATTTTTGAGGCTGAATTGAAAGAACAGGGTTTTCCGTATAAAATTTTAAAGGGAAACCAAAAAGAACGATTTAAAAAAGCAGTCGAGATTATTGATGTACTGCTGAAGAAGAACTAAGATGTTTACAGAAAAAAACCTGCAACAAATAAAGAATCACGGGCTGTCCGCGGCTAAAGTTAAACACCAACATGAAATTTTTAAGGAGGGAATTCCCTTCGCCAATGTCATGGAACCCGCTTCAGCCGATAAAGGAATTGAAGTGTTTTCAGAAAAAGAACAACAGCACTTTGCCACTCTTTTCGAAACCGAAAAAGATAAGCTCGATTTACT
>JBBQUI010000026.1:0-23973 GCA_038212575.1 Flavobacteriales bacterium | reverse complement strand
CAAAACAATTGAAGACTTTTTTTAAGTACAAATTACGAGCGACGAGCGACGAGAGAAGTACGAATTATGAACGACGAGCGATGAAATAGATTTAAGGGACTTCTATTAAAAATAAACCAAAGGTTTCCGAGTGAATTTTAGCAAGCGCAGCGAAGCTAAAATTTGTATCGAGGCCACCCGCAGCCGATTCACGTCTCACGATTCACGAATAACCTTGGGTATTTAGTATCAAGTTTATGAAATTATTACTTCCAGATATATTTCAAGTCATATCAAATCCAACAATCAAAAAAACTAACGATCTAATATACTGTCTATAAATCGCGTATTTGAAATTAAAGCGGATAAACTTCCGAATATTGAAATTATACGCTGTTATATAAAAGCTACCGATATAGTTCTAACGGCCGATATCTGCTTTTATGTAAAATTGTGCGAAAAGGCGTTATTCGCATATCTGTTTAAATGTTCTATAATTTATATTATGTAAAATAGAAACTTCCTAAACCCACAACTCTTTTAAACTTTATTCCCTTCCTGATAATGCGTTAGGGTAAAATATAATCACGCTAATAATAAACCCCTACCCAAATATTGTTGTTCACATCCACCCAAACATCCCGCACCATTAATCTCTCCCCGGGCTGGACAAAAATGCCGTGGCGTTCGTAATTTTTTCCGTGATAAAGTTCACTTTTAAATTTTGGGGTAATAACCTCGTCAATCTGTGGTGGTGTAGTTTGATCACCTGCATAATACAAATACTTGCTGAAATGCATTTCCCCACCTTTAATACCATACCAAACCGAGGCGGTATCCGGCAGGAATGATTTTATTTCAGCATATGCCTCTTTATAATACATAGCTGACTTGCCATAGGTATACAGATAAGCTAAATAAGTTTCAAGATTGTTTTTTTTATAGGTGTTGGTCCAATCTTCTTCCTCTATTTTTGTAGTTGTTTGCGTATCATTTTCACCATTGTCATAAGTATTGGGCGAGTTGTTGGTATAATCCACCTGGTTATCTTCAGTAGTATCATCTGGTGTAGAGAGTGCTACCAAAAGAATTATCAAAACTAACACCACTGCGCCCCCAATTATATAAGGAGTTATTTTGTTTGATTTTTTTGGAGAAGCGGCATTGGCATTGGTGGGGCTCACAACGGGCGGTTTAAAAGTTCCTTTAGGAATACTGGTTTCTGCCTCTTTCAAACTGATTTTTAAATCTTTGACCAATCTTTCAAAACCTGCCTCGTGGCCCATTGACGTAAAATCTACATATTGCTTTCGCGCCAAACGCATCGGCACATCGCATTCCTCTATCTTTATAGGGCTTAAGGGCTTGTCTAGCCCCATAGCGTATGATATTTCATCCTTCACATTCTCTGAAGCCACAGAAGTTTTCGACAGAATTAGCACAATGGCATCCGCATTCTGCAGCTCAGATTCTATGGTATCGTCCCAATCAGTCCCGGTACGAATGTTATTATCGAACCACACCTCAAAGCCTTGTTTTCGCAGTGCTTCCACCAAGGATTTTACATACTCGGTATCCCGCCTAGAATAACTGATAAAAATCTTTTTTGCACTCATCTTTTACTGATTTTAATTATAATTTGGTTTTGGTTTAATCTACTATATCATAACTTTTTTGGAAAATAGCAGCATCACACACATATTTCTCTCCGTTCACGCCTATCATCAACCAGTCGCCCGGCTTCCCGCTCATAATCCCTTCCATACTTTCCACCTCAAAAGCCTGGTCTATTTGCGCACATTTTATAGGAATTGGCTTTTTTAAAGCTATCTTAAACTCAAGCTCTGGATAATTGTTTTGGGAAAATTTCAGCATCACATTTATTTTTGAAATGAATTTACGACAAAAAATTAGTTCTTAGAAATTTGATAAACACATCATTAGGATTATCCGTTTGCATTAAGCTTGTATATGCATTGTACGCATTGGAATGGATTGAAATCTTTTCGCGCAATCCAGCCATTGCTGCTGCTTTTCCATAATTTTCTTTTGAATTTTCGAAGTCGCCTTTATAAAGAAAAGCCTCGGCTATGGTTGCAAATTTCCAAAGACTCGGAAATGGATCTTTCTCCGTGGCTTGATGGGCTTGCTCTGCAAATGCAGTCATTTCTCCTTTCTCTCCTTTCATCAAACTCAGAAACGCCAAGTTGATGGCGTGATAATATATTTGTGAATAGTCTTTTTTTACTTCAGCAATTTTCAGAGCGTCGCTGTAGTGTTTAATTGCCATCTGTAAATCTTCCGCAGAAAAAGTTTTTAAATATTGGCGTTTATAGCGTTCACCCATTATTCCCAATAAATTTGAATTGTCTTTTGCCCTAGGATGCTCGTTCAAAATTTTCATCCCCTCTGCTTCCCTACCCACGCCTTCCAAAGCGTAAATCAGCCGCTCCAAGCCTTTGCTATCAAGGTCTTTCAAATTTGGGAGAAGTGCATTTATAACCGCGTTGTATTCGCCAAGAGCGATATTTATCTCCTCATTATTTGAAAATTGATTTAAAAAGCTCTTGTTCATCAAAGTATCCAAAAGAAGTTGATAGCTGTCATCTTCTTCCTTTTCAATCTGGGCAATTGAAAAATGATCCCCCTCTATTATTTCATGAAATTCCTTCGGAAAAGGTTCCAAACTGGAAGATATGGGAACGTATTGATCCTTGGTAGCCGCAATTATTTTTAAAGTGAAAGGATATTCGTTGTGAAATCTCTCTGCCCAGTTATCGCGTAATCTCTGCATATAGGGGCTTGATTCTTTCAGCTCCTTTTCTTCGTTGCTATAGGTAAAGAAGTTTTTTAGTTCTATTTCAGGCAATCCATTGCTTGGTGTGCCAAAAAACATCACATGGCTAATTCTGTCCAAATCTTCTTTTTTCAATTCCAGCAATGCCTGCTGCGCCACAATTCCACCCAAATCGTGAGCAACAATAGCAATACGCTTATACTTTGAGAACTTGTTTTTAATTGAAGTAATCAAAAAGTCTGAATTCCTTCTGATATCATTGGCACAGGCCCAAATATTCTTGCCCATTTCGGGCACCACATTTCCGCTGTAACCTAATGGGAACATATCCCAGCCGTCCATATCTCCATTGGCTATCAACAGGTTTGGGGCTTCCCCAAAGGTCTTTTCTGCTTCCCCAGAAAAACCGTGCACAAAAAGGATAGCGCTGTTTGAGTTTTCAGTTTCTCTAAATTTTGTAACTGGTTCTTTATTAATAGTTTTAGTAGCCTCAACTAAAGCTTCAATTTCGTTATCATCAGCGTTATCATCCATCAATTTTGAAGCAAAACTCACCACAAAATCCTCAGAAATCTGAAGATTTGCATACGGAGTTTGGTCTGGATATATTTCAGGTACTTTTTTGAAAAGGTATTGGATCACTTCAAAAATGCGGACAAATGGTTCGTCATCTTCATGCTTGGCGTCTCCCTTTAAAACTTCTATCATACATTTGGTAAAAAGACTGTTTTCCTCTCCTTCCAAAATAACACTCAACTGTTCTGCTCTACAGGCGGAAACTATTGTCATTCCACGGCCGTCGTCCAAATTTTGGGCTAGGCCATCTGCATTTGTGTGTTTGGGCTGAGCGCTAAGTCCCGAAACCCCTGCCGTCATTCCTGCGGCGTGGCAACAGTCCAAAAAGAAAATTAATCTTCGCGATTTTAGCTGCTGTATTTTATATTTTATTTCTTCAGCTTTTATCCACGTGGTTTCGTAGTTTTTTGGGTCATAATCATTCGGACACAAGTGAAAATACTTTTGGTTTTCTTCCTCGGGTTTCTTTAGGGCTTCGTCTTTTATAAATGTATTGTCGCTATACATGCCGCCGTGACCGGAATAATAAAGTAATACTGAGGAGTTTTCATCGGTCCTTTCAAGTAAATCATCAAAGGCTTTAAAAATGCCTTTACGCGTTGCTTTTTTCCTTGTAATTATCTTTATGTTTTTCTTGTAATAGCTACCGTGTTCCTTATTGCTTAAGATTTTATATAAAGCTTTGGCATCGGCCACTGTTTCAGGTAGATCCTCACTTCCTACCCCAATTAACAGCGCATGAGCGTTTTTAAGTTTTGCCATTTTTTTAAATTAATTAAAGATTTAAAGGGATAAAAAAAAATTATTTCCAAAAGTTCATTACTTCTTCAAACTCTTTCGCTTTATTATACTTTTTGAATTGGGGATCGTTTTTAAAGAATTTCCAAAGGTACGATTGTCCATTGGCTACGGCTTTCAGTAAATGTTTGTAAAGTTCGGGTTCGTTATCGGTTGCGGCATAATATTGGCCAAGAGCATAATCCACTTCGCCAAACTGATAATCTGCGCGCAAATTTTCTAAACTGCTTAGGTTTTTTTCAGCATCGGCAATATTTCCCAGTTTAAAGTTACATATTGCCAGCTTTGCTAAAACATCAATATTTTCAGGCTCTTTAAGGTGAATTTCTTTTAAAATATTTTTTGCTTTTATATATTCTTCTTTATAAAATAAAGCGTCAGATAGCATTTTAGGAGACAATGTTTCCGGTTCCGCATTTATTATTTTGTTTAAATATTCATTTGCTTTCTGCCTCTCGCCTTTCAATAAATATTCCTTTCCAGCTTGTAAATATAATTCTTGGGTCTCTGCAGGGGTTGCGATGATATCTATTTTTCGTAGAAGTTGGTTCAAGGTCTCCTCTTTTCCTGACCTAACGTAAGCAATCACCAAAGGTCTATTCAGTAATTTTGCTTCGGTCTCTCTCTGTGCACTTTCAATAGTCGTAATAGCTGTGCTGTATTTGCCCAATTCTATGTCGGCATACGCTTTTACGTAAATACGAAAGGTGCAATCTGAGCAGTTCTGAAGGTTCATGCTATCCATAGCAACTGTTTTGTAGATTGCTTCTACATCTTCTGGGCGATTTACGAACTGAAGCGCAACAACCATAGCGGTTCTATTGGTCTTTAAATCGAAGGGGGCTAGTTCATATTCCTTTAAAATGGTCTTATATACGGTACGGTTGTCACCCTTCAATAATGCCTCGTACATATTCAGAAGGTTCAATTGGCGTTTATTGGTATAGGAGTCAGGTTTTATCAGCTTAAGCAGGGAATCAGCTTTTTTAAACTCTTTTTGATTGTAATAATGTGCAACTCGCAGCACCTTAGGCTCAAAATAAGTGGAATCGGCTGCTATTGCCTTGTTTAAGAGATTAATGTATTCCTGATTGTCGTTACTGTATTTAGCTTCAAGCAAATACTTATATGCTTCGTACTTTGGAGGGGTTTCCTGTAGCATCAGTTTTTTCTTGTCTTCCGTAATGAAATAGCCTGTGATGGATTCATTTAAGTCCTCAATGCACTTTAGCGGATTTTCAGCAGCACATTCAGTAGGCTTAAAGGAGATAATGGTTTTATTTGTTTTTCCGTCTGTGAGCATTCCCTGAAAAAGAAGATTTCCATTTTTCAAGTAGAAATTTCCTGAAATAATTTTACTAGGTTTCAGATATTCCTTGACTATGGTTGTTTCGTCTTTCTCTATATTTTTTCCTTTTAAAATGTCTTTGTATTCATCCACTAAATCCTGCGTAATTACTTGCGCCACGTTGTTTTCAGTAATTCCATGGATTATCCAGTCTGAAGCCATTTTGCTAACGATATCATATTGAGGGTCGCCAGTATTATTGCCAAACCTCAAAACAGCAATTTTATCGCTCTTTACTATTTTTGGAAGTGTATCCTTGTTTTTTTCGGTAAAATTTTTGTTGATAATAAGAAATACGGCAATCAAACAAAGCGAAGTGATTATGCCCAAAGCGGAAAAATAAATTTTGCGGAAAGCGGCTTTTTTCTTTTCTTCCTTTTCGTCAAGTTCGGTTTCTATTTTCTGTAAAGGAACAATTCGGAATTTCCAAAGTAAAAAAATATAAAATGGGAAACAGAGCAGTAATATTATTATAAGAAATGTAACTGTTTTTTGTGGAAGACCCAAAGGCTGCCAAGTTATGGAGAGCACCTGCAAGAGAACCCAAGCAGACACAATGTATATGGACAACATCTTAAAGACTTCCTTTTCGTGGCATTGCTTAAAAAAGGAATTAAGCTTCATAATATTCGGTTAGTGAGGCTAAGTTACTGAAATTCATTGAGCCAAACTTTATATAATTAAGAATAAATGGGATGGGTGTTTGAAAATTCATTATCTTTAATTATTGTTTAACCAAAATCTTTCAATTATGCCAACACCACCAAAAAAGAAACCGGCAGCTGCACCTAAGCCTGCCAAAACACCAACTAAAGGCAAGCCTAAACCAAAGGTTAAACCAAAACCAGGGGCTGATATAAAACCAGGCTAGACTGATTGCCACTCGCTTAAAACAAATTAACAATCCCTTTGATCAAAGGGATTTTTTTTAGCTAAATTTTACTTCAACAAGTCTGCATTATCCCTTCACATCATAAACAAAAGCGCGGTATTTAAGCAACGCAACAAAAACAAACCCTCCGAGGGCATTTCCAAAAAGTGCCAAGGTTATAAAGGAAACATAATCAAAAAACGATATGGCGGGAGAACTGATTAAACCTGCAAATACTTCCACGTTGCCAACAATACTGTGGTGAAGTCCCGTAAATGCCAAAACGGCTGTAATCATAAATATTATTACAATTCGGCTCAATGTATCTTTGGAGGCCGCAACCAACCACGAGAGCAATCCCATTAACCATCCGGCAAGAATACTGCTTACCAATATTACAATGTTGTTATATTGGGTTACGTGTATCGCTATTTTTTCCACCGTTTTCAAGTCGAAGATATTCATACTAGGCCCGAACCAAACCAAGAGAAAAGCAATAAGATAACCCCCAATCAAATTTCCAGCTATAACCAGTCCCCAAAGTTTTAAAAGGCTGGGCAGGCTTCGTTTTTTGTTTAAAACCGGCAAAGTTAGCAATGAAGTTTGTTCAGTAAAAAGTATGGATTGACCCAGAATTACCATAATAAATCCAATTGGATAAACCAATGCAAGCATTTTGATTATAGTATCTTCAGCAAGCTTCCCACTAAGGAAATAAAACATAACACAGATCAACAAATAACTAAATCCTATTTCCAAACCTGCCGTTAGGGAACTTAAGAAAATACTTACAGGGTTTTTATCATAGGTCTCCTGCCCTTCTACAATCTGCTGTTTCAGTATTTCGCCGTGTGATTTTGCAGTGTCCGTATCAGAAGTTTTTGATTTTTTTAATTCCTCATCAATGTTCTTCTGTTCTTCGTTTTTTGTTTTTTTTCCCTCTGCCATATAATGTTTGGATACTTAAAAAGGTTTCGTTCTCCGAAGATAAAATTATTTATTATATCAAAAACGAAACCTTAACTTTTATAAAATGCAAAATTATTTTTTAATCATTTCTTCCAAATGTTGCCTGTTTGTGGATTTGCCATAAATTTTTTGATCAGGATCCATTATATGTGTGTCTTCAAGTCCACCTATATAAACTGCTTCAAATCCAATATCTTCAATGAGCTGTTGTGCTACCTTTTTGCTTTCTTCATCTTGCGCTGCAAATGGAATAGCCAGTTTATCAGTATCTCGGAATGCTCGGTCTTTTAAATGCTCTGCATAAATTGTGTTGAAGGCTTTAGCTGTTTTGGCAGTTCCAAATTTCATGGCCGTATATTCCGAAGCATTCCGGTTACTGTCACGAACGTCCTGAGCCATTTCTCCATCCCTTTCTGGATACGGATTGGTTGCATCAATTATTACTTTATTGTTGTATTCTCCAGCATAAAGTTCAGCTAGTTTATCAATGGCTTTAAAAGGGACTGCCAATAAATAGACATCTGCATTTGCTTCCCAAGCTTCATCAAGACTTACGGCTTTTGCCTTCCCTCCTGCTTCTTGCACCAATTGATTTAATTCTTCGGGATGTCTTGAAGTAAACAAAACCTCATGTCCAGCTTTTGCCCAGTGTTTTCCAAGGTTTCCTCCTATGTTTCCACTTCCTATAACTCCTATTTTCATAATTTTTAGTTTTAAATATCGTTTTTATTCTTCTTCCGAATTTATTTTCTTAAGGGTCTCAGAAATCTTTTTTTGTTCTGATTTTGATTTCATTTCTGCATCCTTTTCAACCTTTAACTCGCCGTCCCCCTTAATTTTAAGGTTTTCATTTGATTGTAGTTTTCCAAAATTTGATGATTTTCGGTATTCGTCCTGAAAATCGGCATGTTTCTTTTCGTCGTTCATAGTCTATTTAT
Source organism: Flavobacteriales bacterium (assembly GCA_038212575.1). Classification (GTDB taxonomy): domain Bacteria; phylum Bacteroidota; class Bacteroidia; order Flavobacteriales; family Flavobacteriaceae; genus Aequorivita. Next base: position 15,697 of record JBBQUI010000026.1, on the reverse strand, counting down.
TTTTTGTTTTGAAAATTGTTGTTGAAGGCAAACTCATTCTGCTCTTTGCGTTCGCGCATTTCCTTTAACTCTTTTTCTTCTAAATCGTTTGGCAAATCCTCTGGATTACCGCCAAAATAGCCAAAGGCTACTGCTGTTGCCACATGATAATCATCGGTAAAATTGAATTCTTTGTGTGCTTTTTTGAATTGGACTCCGGCCATTTGGTGCGTGGCAATGCCCATACTGTTGGCTTGATGGATCACGTTTCCCATAAATAGACCCAAATCGTGCAGCGCATGAAAATTCTCTTTTTCCTTTCCTTTCATTGTTTTTTTGAAAGCGTTGATCCACAACATTTGTGAGTTTCCAGCCCACGATTGATTGAACTCATCCAGACAATCAAAAATACGGTCGTACATCTCGGTCCCTTTAATTCCCCAAATAACACGCCACGGTTGGATGTTTGAAGAACTTGGAGCCCAACGGCCTGCTTCCAATAATATCTTCACTTTTTCTTCAGTGATTGGAGTTTCTGCAAAGCTTCTCGGACTCCATCTGTTTTTGATACTATCTAAAATTGGATGGTCTAAAGGAGTGATTTTGTTAACTGTAATTACGTTTTCCATTTTTTTATTTTAAATGTACCAAGTTTGCATTGGCTTAAAAAGTTTTTAAAAAAGATTTAACGCTCTCTTTCAGTATTAACATTTCTGTATATTTTTACAACCGCATTTGCACTTATTTTTGTTTAAAATCTTAATAAATGATCGTCTGGGGAATTTTTATAGCATTTATCGTTTTATTTTTAGCATTGGATTTAGGGGTTTTTAACCGTACTCCCCACATAATCAAAACCAAGGAGGCTGCAACTTGGACCACCATTTGGGTAACTATTGCGCTTGGATTTTCGGGGGTAATCTATTGGCTATTTCAGAATGGACTTGTTGAAAACCCTACCAATCTTACTCCCAATGTTGCTGTTCTGAAATATATAACGGGCTATTTGATAGAACTTTCATTGAGCATCGACAATGTATTTGTAATTGCAGTGATTTTTTCTTCATTCGCAATTCCCCAAAAATACCAACACGAAGTTTTATTTTGGGGAATTCTGGGCGCAATCGTATTCCGTGCTTTGATGATCTTTTTTGGAGTTGCCCTAATCAACAAATTTGATTGGATCATTTATGTGTTTGGCGCGTTTCTACTTTTTACCGCATACAGAATGTTGATGCACAAGGAAACCGAATTCAACCCCCAAAAATCAAAAATATTCCGTTTTATTAAAAAGTTCTTTCCCGTAAGCTACAAAATGGATGGCGATAAATTTTTTATCAAGCGCATGGGCATTCGCGCCGCTACCCCACTCTTCGTGGCGCTGATAATAATTGAACTTACCGATATTCTTTTTGCGCTAGACAGTATTCCTGCAATTCTCGCGATTACTTCAGATCCGTTTATTGTTTTTAGTTCAAACATACTGGCAATTTTAGGGCTTCGTTCCATGTATTTTTTGATCTCGCGTATGTTGACAAAGTTTCGATATATCAATTATAGTTTGGTCGTAATACTCGCTTTTGTTGGCGTAAAAATGATTCTTTCCCACAATGTTGAAATCCCTGAATGGCTTTCGCTTGGAGTAATTGGTCTTTCTCTTGCTTCCGGAATTATTGCGTCCATTGTAATTCCTGACCCCAACCCTTCATTGGCTGAAGAGGTTTAAATTCACAAAATCCTATTAAAAGTTTGGAATGGATTTTTGCCTATTGTATCTTTAAAATTGATAATTAAAACCAACGAATTATGAATATAAACTTTGAGTATCACGAGGTGGCAGCGAGCCCGAGATTGGAAGCTTTTGTTGCTGAAAAACTAAATAAACTTGAAAATAAGTATGACTCAATTGTAGGTGCAGACGTTTATTTTAAAAAAGAAAACACTTCCAATCCTGAAGTTGGAAAAATATGCAGTATTCGTTTGGCTATGCCTGGCCCCACTATCTTTGCCGAAACATCATTAGGATCTTTTGAAGCTTCTGTGGCAAAAGTAACAACAGAGCTTCGCTCACAACTTCAAAAAAGAAAAGAAAAACTAAATTCACATTAATCATGAAATGCCAATTAACAAGTTATAAACTAATTCAGTGAATATAATTTGGCATTGCATTTTAAATAAAAAAGACTAAATACAGATGAATGATATGGGAGTAATAGCAAGAGACGAAAAGCAGTTAACCCTTATATATAGCAGTAATACGCGAGTTGGTAAACATACGTTGAGCTATTTAACTGGAATGGACGAAAAATATTTGGCCATAGATTTGGCCAAAACGAAAGTTTCCGACACGCAATGGGCAGAAATTGCTGAGGCTCTTGGTGTAAAAATTGGTGATTTGGTGGATAAAAGAGAACTCGATCTGAGCTCGGAAAGCACTGCAGAATTTAGTTCAGTTGACTGGCTAAAAATCATTCAGAAAAATGATTCCGTTATTTCACGACCTATTGCCATTAAAGGAAAACGAACCAAACAAATAAATAACCCGCCGGAAATCATGGAATTTTTTGAAGTGGACTCAGCAGGTTTGGAACAAAGCCCCTCCAATGATACTGAACCCGATATTGAGAGAACAACCGAAAATGAAAATTTTATAGAAAAGGATAAATAGTTATTCGTCCTTTTTTACTGTTTCCAATGGTTGAATGTTAGGCTTAACCTGTTTGTAAACTTCCAATTGCGGGCGTGTTATTATGTTGTTCATTTCACGAGTTTCTTCTTGCTGAAGTTTGTAGAGCATGTCGAGTTTTTCTCTTCCTTCAAATTCTGTTTCTATTTTATACCTTCTAATCAAAAATTCCTCAACTTTTTGCTGAAACAAAAGCTGTTGCTTTCCCGTTAAGGAAAGTTCCGGAATATAAAGATTGGTAATTTTGATAGCCTCCTCTTCTGCCTCAGGACTTGATTTTTGAAGAAATGGATCTTGTGAAAATGCGGTAAGGGTTGTAAAGAGAAATAATAAGAGAAGTAATTTTTTCATAGCTTTTATTTTAATTTACTTAAAATTAATCAATTAAAAAGGCGAAGCCAATATTTTAACCACCTTTAACGGGTTTATAAAGAGGAATTAACGAAATGATAAGAAAGGGGAATCGATACAAATATTAAAACGTTTTCTTTAAGCAGAAATCTTTTGCTGAATGAGCGAAATGGCATCGTTTACATTGCGAAGACTTTCCATATCGTCATTTTTGAATTCAATATTGAAAACATCCTCTATATCTAAAATTATATCCACAAGATGTGCAGAGTTAATGTTCAGTTCTCGGGTTAAATCACTGTCTCGATTTATTTCCTTTGCCGAAACATCCTCGGGCAAATAGGTTTTTATAATAGGTTCAAGAAGTCTGTAAATTTCTTCCGAAGTCATGAGTTTTAAATTTTTTTAAAGATAGCACATGCATTTACATCGCCAAAACCAAAACTAGCCTTTGCTATGGTTTGTAACGAAGTTTTAAGCAGTTTTGTCGAAATTTTTTCTTGAGAAATGATTTCAGCGATTTTTGGGTGTAAATTTTCACAATTTACATTGGGAAAAATAAAACCTTCATAAAGTTGAAGAATAGCCGAAACAATTTCTATACTTCCACACGCCGCCAAGCAATGGCCCACCATTCCTTTTAAAGAATTTATATACGGAAAATCGGTTCCATTTCTATTGAGGGCGGCAACCCAATTCGCAATCTCGTCCGGATCTTTAATGGTCGCAGTCAAATGTCCATTGATATAATCAATCTCCGAAGCTGAAATGTTTGCATCTTTCAGCGCGTCTTTTATACATTTTTGAATCGCCAAACCATTGGGCGCAGTCATACTCCCTCCTCCTCTTTGGCCTCCATTATTTACGTTGCCTCCCAAAATTTCCGCATAGATGGTTGCTCCACGCTTTTGGGCACTTTCCAATGATTCTAGTAAATACGCTCCTGCCCCACTTCCGGGCACAAAACCACTGGCATCTTCACTCATAGGGCCTGCAACTTTTTCAGGAGAATCATTGTATTTGTATGTTGTGACTTTCATCGCATCAAAACCTCCCCAAATGTAAGGTCCACTATCGCTTGTACTGCCACAGAGCATATAAGTCGCTTTTCCGTTTGCAATGTGCTCATAGCCCATCAAAAGCGCTTCTGTGCCAGTGGCACACGCGGAAGAATTGGCCGTAACAATATTTCCAGCGCCAATAAGCCCACCAAGATAGGCGCTCACGCCGCTCGTCATGGTTTGGGCCACAGAATTGCTTCCCAAACGGCGCACGTTTTTATCGTCAATTTTATAGATAGCTTCGCGAAATTTTTCAACTCCGCTTGTGCCGCTTCCGAAAATTATTCCCAAATCCCAAAGTGGAGCTTCGTCATTTTTTGCAGGTTCCAATTTGGCGTCTCTGAAAGCATCCATTCCTGCGATTATACCATATAAAATACCGCTGCTATTGAAATTACGTAGTTGTAGCTCTGAAAGATATTCCCGTTTTTTTTCTTCGGAAACAGTTGGCATCGCTCCCAACTGACAAGAAAAATTAAGATCGCGTAGTTCTGGAAAAAAACGGATTCCCGAAACACCGTTTTTTATTGCTTCCGTAAATTCCGGAATGCCTACCCCATTTGGCGAAACCACTCCCAGACCAGTAATTACAACTCGTTTCTTCATTTCAGTTTATTGTCTTTCAAAATCATTCCGCTAATTGTTCCTATGGCTACAATTTCACCCTTTTCATTCATCATTCTCACTTTACACTTTAATTTTTGAAACCTAAAATATATTTTTTCTGAAAGGACAGTAACTTTTTCACCTGGATAAACTGGAAGGTAAAAATCAATTTCGGTGCTGCTGAGAGCAAATGTAGATTTTTCTGAAATATTTTCTTTATGCAAAATATAGATTCCGAAACATACCAACCCAATCTGAGCCATACATTCCGTCAAAATTACGCCCGGCGTAATTGGATTGCCTTTAAAATGTCCTTTGTAAAAGAAAGAATCTGGATCAAATGTATATGTGCCCTTTATTCCTTCTTCCGATACAGAAAGTATTTCGCCCACAAACAAAAAAGGTTCGGTGTACGGAAGGTTTTCGATTATGTTTTGGGTCTTCAATTGCTTATTAATTGAAAAACATCCCCCCGACCCCCTTCAAAGGGGGAGTTGATAGGATATTAATTATGATTTTCTTCAACTTCAACTTCAACTTTGATTTCAGTTTCGATTTTATCTCAGGCTTTCCCCGCCATCTACTTTAAGAATAGTTCCATTTATCCAATCGCCTTCGCTTTTGCAGAGCAAAAACACAACATTGGCCACATCTTCGGGTTTAGTGAGCCTATTAAAAGGATTTCGTTTTTTAGCCATTTTCGCAAGTTCATCACTACCCGGAATTACCAAAAATGAAGGAGTTTCCGTAGTTCCAGCCTGAATGCAATTGGTCGTAATTTCCAATGGAGCCAATTCAACCGCCATATTCCGCATCAATGCCTCAAGTACAGATTTCGCTGCTGAAACCGCGCCGTACCCTGGCCAAACTCTACTGTTGCCTTCACTGGTGAAACCTATATTTCTTGCTTTTTTTGTAAATATTTCTTGCTGTATCAAAGCTTGGGTCCATTCATACCAGCTTGTTGCCATGGCATGAATGGTAATGTCAAAATCCTGTATTGAAAGTTTTTCACCCTCATTTCCATACATTTTTTTTAAACTACCCTTTGCGATGCTGTGTAGTAATAATTTAACGCTATTCTTTGGAAATTGTTTAATAACTGTATTTCTTACTTCTTTGTTTAAAGCATCTTGATTAAAAGTTTTTACTGACACCCCAAAAGATTCCAAGGTCTTCACTTCTTCTTGAAATCCTGACAAATTTTGTTTTCTATCCCTATGAACAATGCAAATATTCATCCCTTCCGAAGCGAGTTTTTTAGCACTGGCCAAGCCTAATCCACTACTTCCACCGAGAATGATTGCCCATTGGTTTTTAAATTCTTTCATAAATTGAACAATAGTTTTAAAATTTCAGTAAAACCCGTTGTGCCGAAAACCCAGGACCAAAACTTAGCATTAAGCCCAAATCCCCACTTTTAGGTTTTTGATCCATAAATCTTTCCAGAACATAAAGTACGGTCGCGCTGCTCATATTTCCGTACAATTTAAGCACTTCTTTTGTATCATCGATGTTTTTGCCCAAACTGCCGAACAAATCCTCAACAGTTTCTAATATTTTTCGTCCTCCGGGATGAAAAATGAGATGATCAATATCCTTAATTTCCAAGTTGTTTTTTTCCAGAAAAGGATGTACGATAGCTGGAAAATGTTCTGCTATTTTTTCAGGAACCCCTTTATCAAGAATCATTTGAAGCCCTGTGTTCACAAGCTTGAAACCCATCATATCTATAGAATCATAAAAGTGATACATTTCTTCTGCAATTATTTCCGGCCCAGTATCCTCTTCGTTGGAAGACAGCAAAACGCAAGCCGCGCCATCACCAAAAATTGCAGCGCTCACAATATTTACCATCGAAAAGTCTTCGAGCTGGAAAGTGGCCGTCGGTGCCTCCAAAGCAATAACGGCAGCGCGTTTCCCAGGATTTGCCTTTAAAAAACTATTAGCGTAAATAATTCCCGAAACACCGGCAGCACAGCCCATCTCGGTTACCGGCAGGCGAACGATGTCCTGCTTCATTTTCAGATCGTTTATCAAATAAGCATCTACGGATGGGATCATTATTCCTGTGCAACTTACGGTAATTATAAAATCTATATCAGTGGGCTTCCAGTTAACCTTTTCTAGTGCTTTTTCAAGGCATTGTTTGCCGAGTTTGGTTATTTCGCGTACGTAAATATCGTTGCGTTCCTCAAAGCTGGTATTTGTAAAAACCTCTATGGGATCCATAATGGAATAGCGTTTATCCACACCAGCTCCTTCAAAAATCTTTATCACTTTTCGCTGAAAACGGCTGTCTTGCCCTTGCATCCATTGTTTTACAAATGGAATCACTTCAGCAGTATTTCGGCTATGTGCGGGCAATTGTTTTGCAACAGTTGTTATTTTTACGTTCATATAATTTTTTTAAGTATCCATTGATATCGGAATGCCCATCGCCAATGGATTTTGCTTTGTTGATTTGGGATTTTTTTTGAAATAATTTCAAGTTCACGTTTTTTAAAACCTCTGGCTATGGAAACCAAGCCATCGTGTTTGGCCGTTTTGGTTTTTAAAAACAAATTACTTACAACTTTAAAAAGACTAAAAGCGAAAATGCTTCTTTGTAAATCATTAATCAACAATCCTTTATTAGATTTTTTCAGAAGTATTTTCAATAATGCCTCAATATTTTTATTGCTGAAATGATGCAAAAACAGCGTACATATTGCAATATCGCTATTCGGAATTAATTTTTCTTCCAAAAAAACATCAATTTTTTGAAATTTTATGTTTGGATAGTTGCGACTCTTTTTTTTGGCAAATTCCAAAATATTTTCGTTGAAATCTATTCCGATGCATTCAAAATTGTAATTATTATTTTTTCCATAATCCGTGCACTTTCTCAGTAATTCTCCATCGCCACAGCCGATGTCTAAAATAATTATCCGATCATTTTTTGAGTGGCCGCGTAAAAGCTTTTCAATTCCATCTATAGAAATACTGTTTCCGCCGAGCCACTTATTTACCATTTTTAAATCATCCAAAAGATTTTTCATCTCTTCTCCTTGGAAGTCCAAGTCGTCCATTATTTCAGATTGTTGAGACCTGTATTTATTGCTGAAAGTTATCATACAGATTTGGTGCCGTGGGTTTTTTCAATAATTTTTGGCACTATGGAAGAAACGGTTCTGGCCATTGAAAATCCTATTTTTGAAGCAAAAGGATTCAATAGGACTCGCTGAACGAATCTTCCAGTTTTTAAACGTTCTCCGAATTCGTTTTGCCATTGGGTTGTGTATTTTTCTTCCAGTTTGTTTCTATCAAAATTGTTATTTTGAAAAGCCTTTAAAAATATTTCTGAAAAAATCTGGGCACTTTTTATTGCCATTGCCATTCCATTACCACATAGTGGATGTATCAAACCAGCACTGTCTCCAACCATAAAAATATGATTTTCAACAGGCTTCTTTTTATGAAACGAAATCTGGCTAATGGTCATTGGTTTTTTAAAGATTGGGTTTGCTTCCCTAAAAAATTTCTCCAAAAAAGGATTTTTTGAAAGTTCCTGTTTTTGAAAATTTTCAATGTCACCATATTTTTTGAAAGACTTGAAAGTGGTCAAATAGCACGCATTTACAGCATTTGTTTCTGTTTTGCTCAACCCGCAATAGCCACCGTTAAAATTATGAAGGGCAACCGTATCATCGGGGAAATCGTATTCAAAATGATTTTTTACAGCAAGCCAAGAAGAATTTTGCTTCATAAAATCACGCTTCAAAAAGGAATCGATATTTGATCGTTTTCCGAAAGAACCAACTACAAAATCTGCTTTACAAACATCTTTTCTTTGTGTTGAAACGCTAAATTGGTTTTTGTCAAAATCAATTTTTTCAACAGTATCAAAAACAATTGTTGCTTTATTTTTTAGGGATTGAAACAGTAAATTGTCAAAGGCATATCGGCTCAATCCAAATCCGCCCAACGGCAGATTTACTTTTATAGGCAAGCCTTTTGCGTCAGTTATTTCAAATTTTGATATTTTTTTGGCTCCCACAGAAAAAGGATCAATTTCTAGGGATTGTAAATATGGCAACACTTCGTTGCTCACATATTCACCACAAACTTTGTGATGTGGATATTCATTTTTTTCAATCAAACAGACTTTACAATTATTATTTGCGAGATGCAAAGCAGTGCATAGACCGGCAAGTCCACCGCCAATTATAATGATATCCCATTTTTTATTGTTTGTCATTAATTTCTTTAAAGCTAAAAAAAATCCCGTCCAAAGCTGGTACGGGATTTAAAATTTATTTTTATTTCAAAATTACTCGCCTGCTTGTTTTTTAGCCTCATTCTTCATTTTTTCATTTGGAACGATGGCGAGGTTAACACGTCTGTTTTTTGCGCGGCCTTCAGCTGTAGAATTGTCAGCTACGGGAGCTGATTCTCCAAACCAGTTGGTTGAAAATCTACCAGCACTCAATCCTTTACTTTGAACAAAATAATTTGTTACAGATTGTGCTCTGTTTTTAGAAAGTGTCATATTCATCTCATCAGCACCTACGCTGTCTGTATGTCCTACAACAAGCACATCAGTGTCAGGATACTCTTTTAGCACATTTGCCAGTTTATCTAAAGTGGATTGTGATGCTGTGTTGATGTTATATTTAGCGGTATCAAAATAAACTCCACTATTTTCATCAAAAGTAACAACAATACCGTCATCCACTCTTTCTACTTGAGCACCGGGGATTTCTTGTTCAATTTTTTGAGCTTGCTTGTCCATTTTGCTTCCAATAAGAACACCTGCGCCGCCACCAACTACACCGCCAATTACTGCTCCAAGTTCTCCATTTCCACCTTTACCGACATTATTGCCGATGATAGCTCCTAAAATAGCTCCTCCAGTAGCGCCAATTACGGCTCCTTTCTGTTTATTGTTAGCATTACGGGTTGCTTCACAGCTTCCTAAGCTAATAATAAGCGTTAATGCTAAAGTAACTATTGCGGTTTGTTTAAAAAAAGTCTTCATAATTATTCTTGAATTTTAGAAAAGTTCATATTTATTTTAAATGGTTTCCCATCCAAATTTACTGTTTGCTCCCAACGCATCGAGGATTCGTTGAGTTGTGCCAGACGGAGTCTGAAACCAACATCTGTATCTGATTTTCCTTTAGCATTGGTTGGTTTTAAAAGGAAATCATACAGACCACTTGATGGATCAATTTCTTGAATTGTAAAGATAAAATCACGTTGTCCGGTTGGACAATTTGAATTTTCAATAGTATAATTACCAGAATTATTGTTTGGTATAAATCTCCAGTTACTGCCTTCGAAACACTCTACTGAGGTGTCGTTGAACAACATAACATTAAATTTTCCGGAGGAATCATAAGATATACTGTTCAACGCCCAATATCCTTTTAAAATTTTTCGGGATTCTTGAACTGTCTTTGGTGTTCCGCAAGAAAATGCTGTGACCGCAATAAGGGCCAAAATGAGGATTTTTTTCATAAAATTAATGTGTGTTTAAATATTAAGTGTTAGATAAATTTTATCTTTTGAATAATCTAGAAAGTAATGATAGTACTAGAAGCACTAAGAAAATCCAGAATATAATCATTGCTATATCAGTTGCACCTTCAGCGATGCCTCCGAATCCAAAAATTGCTGCAATAATTGCAATAACTAAGAAAATAACAATCCAGCGTACCATAATGTTGAGTTTTAATGATTAGTATAGCACTAAAGTAAACAACAATTTTAACATTTGGATTTCCTTTATCTAAAGTTTAACAAGGAATGTTAAATTATTAGTAAGACAATAAATTTAATAGGGTTTCTTTGAATTTTTGCTTAGGTAGATAGGCAGATTCCAAATTTGAAGCAAAGGGAATGGGGGTTTCCAAACTGGCAACCCTTTTAACGGGAGCGTCCAGATACTCAAAACAGTTTTCCATTATCAATGCTGAAATATCTGAGGCTATACCACCAAACATAGAGTCTTCTTGCAGTATAATAACTTTTCCTGTTTTCTTAACGGATTTGTATATTGTTTCAGTATCTAAAGGAATCAAGGTTCGCAAATCAATTAAGTCAGCATCGATTTCTTGATTTTGTTCTAAAGTTTCCAAAGCCCAATGAACACCTGCGCCGTAAGTTATTATCGTAACATCCTTTCCTTCTTTTAGAAGAGAAGCTTTTCCCAAAGGAATAGTGTAGTAATCAGTCGGCACCTCTTGTCGAATGCTTCTATATAATGCTTTATGTTCAAAAAACATTACAGGGTTTGGATCTTCAATACTTGTGGCCAACAAACCTTTGGCGTCATACGGAAATGCTGGGTAGACCACTTTTAAACCAGGCGTATGCGTAAACCAAGCTTCGTTGGTCTGGCTGTGAAAAGGACCTGCCCCCACTCCTGCGCCACAGGGCATACGTACAACAACATCAGCTTTTTCGTTCCAACGGTAATGGTTTTTTGCGAGATAATTAATGATTGGATTGAAACCCGAAGTAACAAAATCTGCAAATTGCATTTCCACTACTGCTTTAAATCCACTTATGGAAAGTCCCATTGCAGCTGAAACAATCGCAGATTCACATATAGGTGTATTGCGCACCCGATCTTTGCCGAATTGCTCCACAAATCCTTCGGTTATTTTAAATACCCCGCCGTATTCCGCAACATCCTGCCCCATTATCACAAGGTTGTCGTGACGCTCCATTGATTGTTTCAGGCCTTGAGAAATTGCATCGATTAATCGAATATTCTCTGTTTCTAAATTTTCTTTAACTTCTTGATATTTAAACTCTTTGTAAACATCATTTAATTCCTTAGCTTCAGTAGATTCTATTGTTGGTTCGGCAAAAGCAATATCTAAATTCTCATCAATCTCGTGTTTAAATTCATTTTTAAACCCTTGTATTTTTTCTTCGGAAAGAATTCCTTCATTTAGCAAATAGCTTTCGAAATTTAATAATGGATCGCGCAATCCCCATTCGTCAATCAAATCTATTGGAACGTATTTTGTTCCGCTCGCCTCTTCGTGGCCGCGCATCCTGAAGGTCTTGAACTCTAACAGAACCGGACGTGGATTTGTCCGCATACTTTCTACCAAATCTTTCAATTTTGTGTAAACTTCCAAAATATCATTGCCTTCAATAATATGCGACTCCATTCCGTAGCCTTTACCTCTGTCTGCAAGATTCTCACAGTTATATTGCTCGTTTGTGGGCGTTGAAAGTCCGTATCCATTATTTTCAATACAAAAAAGAACTGGAAGTTGCCAAACAGAAGCAACGTTCAATGCTTCATGAATATCACCTTCGCTGGTCCCGCCTTCGCCTGTAAAAACCGCACATACCTTATTATTATTTTTCAACTTGTTTGCCAAAGCAATTCCATCGGCAACGCCAAATTGTGGGCCCAAATGCGAAATCATCCCAATAATATGGAATTCCTGCGTTCCAAAGTGAAAACTTCTATCACGCCCTTTTGTAAAGCCGTTTGCTTTTCCCTGCCATTGCGAAAACAATCTGTAAAGCGGAATTTTGCGCATTGTAAAAACAGCTAGGTTTCTGTGCATCGGCAAAATGTACTCATCTTTGTCCAAAACCGCCGTAATACCTACGGAAATTGCTTCCTGCCCTATTCCGCTGAACCATTTTGAAACCTTTCCCTGACGCAGAAGAATGAGCATTTTTTCTTCTATCATCCGTGGCTTCAGCATTCCAAGGTAAAGTTTCAGCAAGGTTTCATTGTCAAGATCCTTTCGGTTATAATCGAAGAAAATATATGGGGTTGTTTCTGGTTTCATCATTAGTAATTAGAAGATTCAAAAGTAGAAAAAAACCTATTGCCACAAGGATTATTAAAGCAAATTTTAACGTGGAAAAAACTTTTACTATTTGGTATCTTTGTAAGCTCAAAATTATTTTGCTATGAAAAATATACCCAGTGTAGATTTGGCCGATTTCCTTTCCGAAGACCCAAAAAGGAAGCAAAAATTTGTAAATGAAATTGGTTCAGCTTATGAGGATATAGGCTTTGTTTCACTTAAAAACCACTTCCTCAGTGATGATTTGGTGGATGAGCTTTATAAAGAAGTGAAAAGTTTTTTTGCGCTTCCGGTTGAGGTAAAGGAAAAATATGAAATTGAAGGTCTTGGCGGACAACGCGGTTATATTTCCTTCGGAAAAGAGCACGCCAAAGGCAAGAAGGAAGGCGATTTGAAAGAGTTTTGGCACTTTGGACAAGAAGCTGTTGCAGATGCTAATCTTTCGGAAGAATATCCGAAAAACGTTCAAGTTAAAGAATTGCTCGATTTTAACCACACCGGGATGGAAGCATACCGAATGCTTGAAAAAACTGGAATTTATGTGCTTCGGGCATTGTCATTATATATTGGTTTGGATGAATTTTATTTTGACCATTGGGCAACGAATGGCAACAGCATTCTTCGCCCGATCCACTACCCACCTATTACTGAAGAGCCTAAAGGCGCTGTGCGCGCGGGAGCTCACGGTGATATAAATTTAATCACTTTGTTAATGGGCGCCTCTGCTGGCGGTCTTCAAGTTTTACGAAAAGATGGCGAATGGATTGACGCAATTCCAAACGAGGACGAATTGGTTATAAATGTGGGTGATATGCTTGAACGCCACACAAATGATAAATTGCGATCAACTATTCACCGTGTCGTAAATCCGCCACGCGAAGAATGGGGCAATCCAAGATATTCAATCCCTTTCTTTATGCACCCACGAAGCGATATGAAATTGAATTGTTTGGAGGAATGTATTGACGCTGAACACCCAAAAGCATACGAAAACATTACCGCCGGTGATTTTCTTCACCAACGTTTGGTGGAGATTGGACTTATAAAAAAGTAAGCAGTGTTCAGTGGCAGTAAGCAATAAAAAACTTTGAATTTTAAACTTTGAATTTTGAATTCTTTAGAAGACCAATTAAAAAACCTTTTCCCCGATCACGAACCAAAAGATGTTCCCGAAACAAAGGAAGATACTGCGCTTTGGATGCAGGATGACCCATTGATTTGCAAATATGAAAAACGGAAGGGCAAACCAATTACAATTATTGAAGGCTACAATGGGGCAGATAGTGATTTCAAGATTCTTGCAAAGGAATTGAAACAATTATTGAGCGTTGGCGGAAGTTTTAAAAATGAACAAATCATCATTCAAGGTGATTATCGCGATAAGATTATGCAGTTTTTAAAGGACAAAGGATTTAAGGTGAAGCGTGTTGGAGGGTAAAAATGAAAGGATGAGAATAGAAGAATCTGAATTAATATTGACTCCAGAAGGCAAAATATACCATTTGAACCTGGCACCTTCACAACTTGCTTCAACAATCATTACCGTTGGTGATCCCGACCGTGTGGAAATGGTTTCAAAATATTTTGACACTATTGAAATAACTGCCCAGCACAGAGAATTCAAAACCCATACTGGAACTTATAAAGGAAAACGCATAAGTGTTATTTCCACAGGAATTGGCCCAGATAATATAGATATTGTTTTCAATGAGCTGGATGCTTTGGTAAATATAGATTTTGAAAAACGTCAACCTAAAAAAAAGCTAACATCGCTCGATATTATCAGAATTGGAACTTCAGGCGGTTTGACGCCAGACATTAAAGTTGATAGTTTTTTGATTAGCGCTTTGGGAATTGGTTTGGACAACGTAATGCATTATTACGCCAAAACGGATAAAATTTTCAATCGTGATTTTGCACAAGCATTTATTGACCACACGCAATGGAATCCTGACAATTCTGTGCCCTACGCCGTGGAAGCTGATAAAGCTTTGCTTAAAAAATTCTCTTCTGAAAAAACAAATCAGGGTATAACAATTACCAATGTTGGCTTTTATGGGCCACAAGGCCGCGTACTTCGTGCAAAACTGAAGGATGCAAATCTTAATGAAAAGCTAACCTCTTTTCGATATAAAAATAAAAAGATAACTAATCTTGAAATGGAAACGGCCACCATGTACGGAATGGCAAAACTACTCGGCCATCGCGCAATTTCAATGAATGCTATAATCGCAAATCGTGCCACAGGAAGTTTCAGCAAAAACGTATCAAAAACCACCGAGGCGCTTATTCAATATACTTTAGGAAAAATTACAGAATGAAAAACTTTTTAATCGGTGGAGTGCCGGAACACTTCAACTTGCCTTGGTACATCGCACTTCGCGATAAGAAATTTAATGAAAAAGGGATCAACCTGCGTTGGAAGGATTACGCTGGTGGAACAGGCCAAATGTGCAGCGCTCTCCGCGAAAAGGAAATTGATATGGCGGTAATCCTCACCGAAGGAATGGTGCGCGATATTATTAATGGCAATGAAAGCAAGATTGTTCAGGTTTTTGTAAAATCTCCTCTGCTTTGGGGAATTCACGTGGCTGCGAATTCAGATTATGAAACTGTTTCTGATTTAAAAGGAACAGAAGCTGCGATTAGTCGTTACGGTTCCGGTTCGCATTTAATGGCTTTCGTGAATGCTGAAAATCTTGCTTGGGATTTAAAAAACGATTTGAATTTTAAAGTAATAAAAGATTTAGATGGTGCTTTAGAAGGTCTTCCCAAAGGAAACGGCGATTATTTTATGTGGGAAAAGTTTATGACCAAACCTCACGTTGACAATGGCACCTTCCGTTTGATAGGCGAATCTCCTTCGCCGTGGCCCAGCTTTGTTATTGCTGTTCGAAATGACGTTTTGGAAAATGAGCCCGAAAGTGTGAAATCTATTTTGGAAGTCATAAATTCAGTGACTGAAAATTTTAATACACATCCAAGTATTGATGAGTTGATTGCCAAACGATACGGTCAAAAAATTGAAGATGTACGTGAATGGCTATCGTTAACAGAATGGAGTGACCGTCAATTAACTTCAAAAGAGCTGGAAAATATTCAACAAAAACTGTTGGAGCTGGATTTAATTGACGATAAAATTCAGGAAAACAACATCTTACAAAATTTCTAAAAAAAAATATTAA
>JBBQUI010000025.1:0-23990 GCA_038212575.1 Flavobacteriales bacterium | reverse complement strand
GCCAGTTTCCGCAGGAATTAAGTCCATTCCACAGATTGGGCAGTCGCCGGGTTCGGGCTGCATAATTTGTGGGTGCATTGAGCAAGTCCACATTTGGCTTTCTGTTTCAGCGTTATCGGACATATCCGAAACGTTTTTGTTGTTTGATGAACCTTCCGAGGAAGTCCCAAAGAACACATAGCCCAAGACGAGACCTACAATTAGTATTGCGATGTAAATGATGTATTTTTTCATATTCAAATTATTTTGATTTTAAACCTACAAGGAAGCCTTCGGCAATACCTTGCAGGTTGTAGCTCACTTTTTTTTGCGCTTAGTTTATCCTGCAAGGTTTCCGAAACCTTATAGGTCTTTTTTAGTTTTCAGCTTCTAATCTTTGGATATATTCTTTCATTTCGGCAATTTCCCTAACCTGCGCTTCAATAATTTCATCTGCCAATTTTCTCACTTCGGGGTCTGTTATATCGGCTCTTTCACTCGTTAAAATCGCAATAGAGTGATGCGGAATCATTGCCTTCATCCATAAAATATCGCCAATGATTGGGCTTTGGGCCCTAACCAAACCAAGTGCACCGACAAACAGAACCAAACTTCCCAATAGAATGGCAATGTTCTTTTTCTTGTTTTGGTACATTTTGCGCATAAAGAACCACATAATTACTGCCATTGCTGCTATGCCCAAACAAGACATATAAAAACGCGTTAGGCTGAAATAGACGTGGTCTATTTCATAAGTGTTCAAATACATTGTGATATACATTGCCACAAAAGATGCTGCAAGCATCAAAATGAATTTTGTGTAATTGTTGTTTTTTGAATGTTGATTTGAATGTTCCATTTTTTAATAATTTAGAGTTTATATATTAACATTTTTTAAACGCAATGAGTTTACAATAACCGAAACCGAACTAAAGCTCATTGCCAAAGCCGCTATCATTGGCGATAACAGTAAACCGAAAACGGGAAACAAAACACCCGCAGCTATTGGGATTCCCAATATGTTATATGCCAACGCAAAAAATAGATTTTGCTTGATGTTCTTCATTACAGAATCGCTTAAGTTCCGTGCTTTTACGATGCCGTGCAAATCGCCTTTTACCAAGGTTATCATCGCGCTTTCAATGGCGACATCTGTTCCAGTACCCATTGCTATACCAACATCACTTTTAGCCAAAGCTGGCGCATCATTGATGCCGTCACCTGCCATTGCCACAACTTTTCCACTGTTTTGTAATTTTTCTACTTCTTCAAGTTTATGTTCAGGCAACATTCCTGCCTTAAATTCTGCAAGATTTAATTCCTTTGCTACAGCCTGGGCTGTGTCGTGATTGTCGCCAGTGAGCATAATAACAGCAATACCTTTGTCTTGAAGTGCTTTGATGGCTTTGGCACTTGTCGGTTTTATTTTGTCGCCAATGACTACATATCCCGCAACCTTGCCGCCAATGGACAAATATGAAACCGTTTTTCCTTGCTTTTGAAAATGTTGTGCTTCGGATTCCATTTCTGCTGAAAGTTCAGCCTTGGCATATTCCATCATTTTTGCATTGCCCAAATCCACTTTTTTTCCGCTGACAGTTCCTTCAACACCCTTTCCGGTAACGGCACTGAAATTTTCAGCATCCATCATTTCGATGCTTTGCTCTTTTCCATATTTTACGGTGGCTTCTGCAAGTGGATGTTCGCTCTTACTATTTAGGGAAACGATGTATTGCAACACCTCTTTTTCAGAAAAATCTTTTCCAAAAACGCCCACTTTTTCAACGGTTGGTTTACCTTCAGTAATGGTTCCTGTTTTATCAATGATGAGTGTGTCCACTTTGTCCATTCTCTCTAAAGCCTCCGCATTTTTTATTAGAACTCCATTTTGTGCGCCTTTCCCGACACCAACCATAATAGACATTGGTGTTGCCAATCCCAAAGCACACGGACAGGCAATTATGAGCACTGCAATTGCATTTACAAAAGCATATACATACACAGGTTCGGGACCGAAAATAACCCAAGCCGCAAATGTGATTATTGAAATTAGCACTACTATGGGTACGAAATAACCCGAAACGGTATCGGCCAATTTTTGGATTGGTGCCCTACTTCGACTGGCATTGTTGACCATTTGAATAATTTGCGACAGCAAAGTATCTGAACCCACTTTTTCCGCCTTCATCAAAAAAGATTGGTTGCCGTTTATGGTTCCACTGCTTACTTTGTCATCTTCAGCTTTACTTACGGGAATAGGTTCGCCAGTAATCATAGATTCATCAACTGAGGTTTGGCCCTCGGTTATGCTACCGTCAACGGGAATTTTATCGCCAGGTTTAACACGAAGGATATCGCCCAATTGTATTTTATCAATAGCGACCTCCTCCTCTTTTCCGTCTTTTACACGAATGGCCTTATTGGGTGCGAGCTTCAATAATTCTTTGATGGCTGAATTGGTCTTGCTATGGGCGCGAGCTTCTAAAACCTGACCCAAGAGTACCAAGGTCAAAATAACGGTGGCAGCTTCAAAATACACGTGTACAGCGCCCGATTCTGTTTTAAACTGTGCTGGAAATATATCTGGGAAAAGCATACCAAAAACACTGAACAACCACGCCGCTCCAGCACCAATACCAATAAGGGTGAACATATTGAGATTCCAAGTTTTAATGCTTCGATAGGCACGTTCAAAAAACATCCACGTGGCATAAAATACCACAGGAATTGACAATGCAAACTGAACCCAGTTCCAATATTTCTGTTCCATTAGGGCGTATAGTGGATTGTTCGGAACCATTTCACTCATCGCCATCAGAAAAATTGGTGTCGTAAAAGCAACCGCAATCCAGAATTTCTTCAACAGTTTTTTATATGTTTTTTCTTCTGCTGAACCGCTAGGTTCGATAGGGACCAAATCCATACCACAGATTGGGCAGCTTCCCGGTTCATCCCTTATGATTTGCGGATGCATTGGGCAAGTCCATTGTTGTTCAGCTGTTGCCGATAAGTTTTGCTCTTCCACCAAATCCATTCCGCAGACTGGGCAATCGCCTGGTTTGTTGTAAGTCTTGTCGCCTTCGCAGTGCATTGGGCAGTAAAAGGAGCCCCCCAACCCCCGAAGGGGGCTTTTCTCACTCTTGGCTTTAACAGTTTTTTTACCCCCCCCTTCGGGGGGCTGGGGGGGCTGGATACTATAAGTCCCACCATCTTTTTTTAAAGCTTCCTGAAATTTTTCGAGAGGAATATGTTTTTCCATTTCGATAGTAGCTTCTTCTTTTTCCAAATTGACCGTTGCTTTTGAAACGCCTTCTGTTTCAGAAAGTGTTTTTTCTACATGGCTTCGGCAACCATTGCAGGTCATTCCGTGTATGTGATAGGTGTGTTTCATTGGTATTGAAATTATTATTTGTTCAAAAATACTTCTGGTTTATCATCTTCATTGGTACAATTTTGTATACTATCTACACAATTTGGTCAATGGCCTTTCTGTCCCATTTTTGCAGATTTTTAAATTCTGTCATAGACATTCCCGTTACATTTTTGAACTGTTTCGCCAAATGGCCACTGCTATTGTAATCTAAACTGTATGCTATTTCTGAAAAATTCAATTGTCCAAACTGTATCAGTTCTTTTACCTTCTCAATCTTTAAGTTGATTTCATATTTTTCAAGGGTCATCCCTTCGGTTTTACTGAACAGCTTGCTCAAAGCCGAATAGGATTTATTGAAGGTTTTAGCCAAAAAAGAAGAAATATTTTCATTGTCGTGATTTTCAATTTTCTTGATAAGTGCAATCTTTATATCTTCAATCAATACTTCCGTTTCTACTTTTATGATTTCAAAGCCGTGTTTTTTAAGGATTTCTTCCATTATAGAATTATCGTTAGGTATATTTTCATTTAGAACTACCTGACCTAATTCGAGCGAATCAATCGTATAACCCAATTTTTTGAGTTCGCTTAATACAGTCGACTTGCAACGGTCGCAAACCATGTTCTTGATGTGAAGAATTTGTGTCATGTTATTTTAATTTTTTTCGCATCGCTTCTGAAATATTTTCAGCATAAACGCCATAAGCGTCAACCAAAGCACCTTTTACTCCTTTTTTTGAATGTATGGCGTAAAGAACGCTATTGTCGTCGGTACTGCTCATGCCTTCAAACCGATAAACCTCATCGACTTGAAAATCTTCTGGATGTAGTTTTAATTTTAATGCATTACATTCAATATGCTCGTGCTTCAAATTAAAATCATAGGTATAACCACGTTTTTGCAAACTGTTGATGGCTTCTGAAAGGGTGTCATAAGTTTCCATATGTATTTTATTTACTGTTGATTATTCTAAAATATCCATTAAACTATTCATGTAATTTTCTATCGTATTCTTATCTGAATCACTTAAAATTGCATCCCTATGAATCAATGTGTAAGAGTATAATGGCATTTCATCATCTTTCACTTGATTGGTTATTGATTTTAATTTGCTCTTTTTCCTTCTATCCGATAGCTCATCCCAAGTATTAAAATTCAATTCACCTTTACCATGTTTAACATGGTCTTCCAAAAACCAAGCGACAGGTTGGATTTTGTTGTACCAAGGATAGTCTGTGTTATTACTGTGGCAATCATAGCAGGATTCTCGCAATATTGTACTAATGTCTTTTGGTGATTTGTTTACTATCAAAAAATCGGTTCTTGCTACAATATCGCTTTCATTCCTTTGCGTTGGAAAGAATTGGATAGCGATGAATGCTACCAATAAAACCAACAACAATATTTTCAGAATCCTATTCATTTATTAATAATTAGTCTAAACCTACAAGGTTGCCTCGTGCCTCGGCAACATACTTCGGCAGGCTCAGCACGACGCGCCTTGCAGGTTATCCAACTTCAAGCATCCAGCATCCAGCATCTAGCTTCCAGCTTCCAGCATCTAGCTTCCAGCTTCCAGATTTCAGCCTCTAATTTATCTCCTTTTGCACTTTTCCGCAGTTCAGCATTTTACTGCCGTAATATGGGTTTTTAACTTCTTTGTTCATACTTAACCACGCACTGCCACCATCGTACATTGGGCAAAACTGTTGGTATAAAGTAGTTTCCGTGCCGGTTATGGCAACCAAATCCATAATATCTTTACTCAAGGTCTTGAAATGTTCGCGTTGGTGGTCCATTTCACTTTTGCCAATATGTTCTGCGTGTTCCTTTGCATCTGCGATAATGTCCTTCAATTCTTTTTGTTGTTCTGCAGTATAGCTGCTAACATTAAAACCGTTCAAAGTGCTTACCAATTTTTTCCCAGCTTTTGCAGCATCCTCTTTATTGGTCGCTACCAAGGCATCTTTAAGCGTCATATAATCTGCTACTACTTGTTTGGCATCAGCGTTCTGCATATTGGAACCCATCCTATTATTATCCATATTGTCGTGGTTCATCATAGAACTATCGTGATCCATTATTGAATCATTGTGGTCCATCATTGAATTATCGTTATCCATCATTGAATCATCCTGATGACCCTCTTCCTGCATTTCGGAATTCATAGAGTCGTTCACTTCTTCCTTTTTAGTGTCTCTACAAGACATTACTGTTAGGCTTAAAAAAGCCATTGCCACAATTGCTGTTGTTACTCTTACTTTTTTCATTTTGTTTTGATTTAAGTTTGTGATTATAATTTGTTGTTTATCCATTTTTAAAAAGCCTTATAATTTTTCAATTACATTTTCCAAAATTGAAGTTATTTCATTGGAAACGTCGTTCAATTTTTCCTTTTCATTTTCATTTTCTGCATCATTTCAGGGTTTTTTTCCATTATTTTCTGCATCATTTCTTCCATCATTTCAGGATTTTCATCCATCATTTGCATCATTTTTTCTTTCATCTCATTTTTCATCATTTTGTTGTTGTGGATTGTATCCATTAGCATTTTACGACCCATTTCACTCCCCATCATTTTATCGAGTATTTTTGATTGCATCTTTTGCATCATTTCAGGGTTTTTTTCCATCATCATCTGCATTTTGGATTGCATATTTTGCATCATTTCCGGATTTTTTTCCATCATCATCTGCATATGGGATTGCATTTTTTCTTTCATTTCGGGATTTTTTTCCATCATCATTTTCATATTTCCAGATTCCATCATTTGCATATGGTTCTGCATCATTAACGTTCTTGCCCCTTCATCTTGTTGTGCTAGGTTTATAAATTCACTGAATTGGCTTGGGTTCGTAATAATTTCTTGATATAGCGCATTACGATTTTCCTGGGTTTCCATTGCTTTGGCAGCATTGAAGGTAGATTTACAGCTAACCACTGTACCGACTAAAGCAATAACCATTAGAGTTTTTACTATTGTTTTCATGTTTTTCATTTTGATTTATATTTAAATTAATACTTATTGTTTATTTATTAAATTCTCATTGAGTTTATTTGTTATTAAAAACCATCTTTCCCCTAAAAAAATAAGGATCATAGCCACTATTGCAACAATGATGACTGTTATATCAGACTTTGCTTTAATCCATAAAAAGGAACTTAAGACTATAACATCTAACAGTATTGCAATTATGATTATTGCTGAATTGGCCTTAACTTCTTTTCTTAAGTTTCGCAGAATACCCCATTGGAAGAGGATGTCCATTACCAAATAAAATATGGCGCCCAAAGATGCTATACTACTTAAATCAAAAAATATAGTGAGTACAATTGCGATAACAGCAACGTAAACTAACATATGTTGTTGAACAGTTCCTGGCATTCCAAAATGTTTATGTGGAATAAGCTTCATATCCGTTAACATTCCTGTCATCCGGGATACGGCGAAGATGCTGGCTATAATTCCAGATATGGTGGCTACTATAGCCAAACCAACGGTGAACCATAATCCGTATTTACCAAAAGCTGGTTTGGAAGCCTCGGCCAATGAATAATCCTTGGCTGCTACGATTTCTGAAATAGTTAAATTAGAGGAAACTGCAAATGCCACTAATAGATATACTACAGTACATATTGAAAGAGAAATTATAATTGCCCGTCCCACATTTTTGTTTGGGTTTACAATTTCCCCACCGCTGTTTGTGATTGTAGTAAATCCTTTATACGCCACAATAGCCAAAGCCAATGCACCTAAATAATCTGTTACAGCATAATTTGTTGAATTACTTAATGTAATAGTATCTTGGAAAGAAAATCCAGCAAACCAAAGTGCTCCTATAGCAAAAACAGCGAGACCTCCAACCTTCAAGATTGCCATAACCAATGACGACTTTCCAATAAAGTTATTGCCAGAAATATTAATTAGAAAGGCACCGATAATAAGAATTACTCCTAATATTGGTACCCAAACACTGAAGTTGTCCACATTAAAGAGCTGTAAAGTATAGGAACCAAAAGTACGCGCCACTAGACTCTCATTGATAATCATTGAGAATGCCATTAAAAGTGAACCCGATGCAGCAACAGTTCTTTTGCCATAAGCTTTGACCAAATACATTGCTATACCACCCGAAGACGGAAATGCATTTGACAATTTGATATAGCCATAAGCACTAAATCCTGAGATTATCGCTCCCGCAACAAATGCAAGTGGAAATAAATTGCCCGATAGTTCAGCAACCTGACCCAATAAGGCAAATATGCCCGCGCCGATCATTACACCAGTACCTAATGCTACAGCTCCTTTTAGTGATAGACTGTTTTTTTTATAGTTATTATTCATATTTAGAATCTTATTGATAGTCCACCACCAGCACCAAAACGGTTATCGTAGCTTGCCATCAATGAAAAGTTTCGTGATAAAAAATATTCGACACCTGCGTTCCAAACAACTTCGTTTGCGAAATTATCTCCCGCAGGAAGGTCATTCACCCATCCAAAATCTGCTTGGTATTCATAACTACCGAAAATGGCAGTTCGTGGGAAAATCAAGATTTCGCGACTTAAACTGATTTGCGGCCGCAATTTGCTATCTATGCGTACATCAAGATTAAAGAGGTATGGTGTTAAAAATCGAACTCCTGCAATTGCCGTGGTTGAAAGCTCATCCAAACTATCTTCAAGTTCGTTTTCAATGTTAACACCACCAAAGACCCTCAAATAATCGTGCAGATAGCGTTCGTAGGTTACTTCGGCTTCAAGGTTTTTGTTCCATCCGTATTCTGCCATTACATTAAATTGGTTACGAATGTTGGATGTTGTAAAATTCAGCTCGGTCATATGCGATGCAACATCAACCATCGCCCAGGTATAATATTTATCAGCTTCGGTAATCAAACCGCTTATGGGGTAACCTTTTAAACGGTCGTCCCGCGGTGTGTCATAACTGAAAACCCTTGCCATACCGCTCATCATATGGTACAGAACGTGGCAATGAAAGAACCAATCGCCATACTCGTTCCCATAAAATTCAATCGTAACTTCCTGCATCGGTGGCACATTAACGGTATGTTTCAATGGCGAATATTCGCCGTTCTTGTTAATAACCCTAAAAAAGTGTCCGTGCAAGTGCATTGGATGGTGCATCATCGTGAGATTGTTCAACGTTATTCGTGTTACCTCTTTATGGTTTATTTTAATTTGGTCGGTTTCAGAAAGTGGTACACCGTTCAAACTCCAGATATAGCGGTTCATATTACCAGTGAGGTTCAGCAAGATTTCCTTAACGGGAATATCTTTGTTATAGACTGTTTTTTCAGGCGACTTTAAGTAATCGTAATTATATTCTGAAAACATATCCATTCCTTCCATACTGTCCATCTGCATACCTTTCATTTCAGAATGTTCCATTTTCATATCATCCATCTTCATTTTTGAATCTTTGGGCATATCCATATTCATCTTTGAATGATCCATTTTTGAATGGTCCATCTTTTCATTCATCGTTGAATCTTTGGGCATATCCATTTTATTCTCTTCGTGATTCATTTTCATTTCGCCCATATTCATTCCGTATTCCTCTTTCATTTCAAAACGTTCATCTTTTTTGGGTTGGAATTTTAAGGCGTGTGCACCCATCTTCATCTTCATTTTTGCCATTTGCTGCATCATTTTTATTTTATCGGGTTTGGCAACCACTTCCGCGGGAAGCACTTCGCCGTTTCCAATAAATGCAGTAGCAGTACCCGAACCGTCCTGTGCCATTGCCCTGAACTCAATCTTACCATTTTGTGGAATTGTAACTATAAAATCATAGGTTTCCGCAACAGCAATAAACGTTTTGTTCTTTTGTACAGGTTCAACATTGAGGCCATCGGCAGAAACCAATGTGGGCATTCCTCCACCAAAAGTCATCCAAAATTGGGTAGATGCCGAACCATTTATGATTCGCAACCTCACTTTTTCTCCTGCTTTAAAACTGGGATATTCTGGCTGTTGTTGTCCATTTACCAAAAAGGCTGGGTAATAAATATCTGCTATGTCAGCACCTTCCATTCGTTGTCTCCAAAAGTCGAGCTGTGCATCAAATGCGCCACGGGCAATTACTTGGTTTAAAGGTGTGGACGTTCCTTTTTTCATTCCGTACCACTCGTTGCCACGTTTCAGGTTTCGTAATACATTCATTGGTTTTTCATTTGTCCAGTCTGAAAGCATCAACACCAAATCTTTGTCATAATCCAAGTTTTTTTCTTTGGGGTTTATAACAAGAGAACCAAAAACACCACTTTGTTCCTGCAACATTGTATGTGAATGATACCAATAGGTGCCTGCCTGTTTTATTGGAAATTCATATTTAAAGGTTTCTCCGGGGCGAATGGGGGGCGTGGTTAAATAGGGAACACCATCCTGAAAATTGGGCAGCAAAATTCCGTGCCAATGGACAGATGTTTCTACGCTCATTTCATTTTTTACATAAATAACCGCATATTCTCCTTCCGTAAATTCCAAGATTGGACCTGGAATAGTGCCGTTTACGGTCATTCCTTTTACTTCCTTTCCAGCTTTATTAACCATTTCTTCCTTGATGGTCAATGTGTATTCGTGAACTGGTAGATTTTCATTGTTTCCTTCCTGGGACTGCTCATAAATGTTTTGACCAAAAATGGTTTGGCATCCCATTATAATAAGCAGTGATATGTATTTTATCTTTTTCATTTTTGATAATTTTTTTTAAATCAACCTATGAGTTGGTTAAATAATTGATGACAGCGGACTGCACATAATAATTTTTCAAGGCTTCGATTTGCTGAAGTTGAAATTTCAATTGCAATTCCTGAATGTCCAACACATCATTGAAATCAATAGTCCCCGTTTCATAATTTTTGATTAATATTTCTTCGGCTTGCTCGGCCTGTTCAAGATTTTTCTGTTGGGTGTTGAATTTTATCCGTGCTTGGTTACGCTGTGATATGGTTCTGGCCAAATCTGACTCCAACATATTTAACCGTTCATCTTTTTGGGATTGGATCTCCTGTTGGCGTAAATCGTTCTGCCTCGTAATGGACTTATAGCGATTATTGAAAATGGGAATTGTGATTGAAACCATCGGCATTACAATGTCTTTGCCGTTATCTATCATATTCATATCCGTCCGTTCGGAAACAGGAATGTAATCCAACCCGAAACCAAACATAGGTTGGGCTTCGCGAAGATTGAGCAATTCAGATTGTGTTACAGATTCGTATAGCTTGTCATATTTCAGCAGTTCTGGATTTAGCGAAAGTGAATCAAATGAAAACTGGATATCTTCAATGGGCATTTCCAAAGTGTCAACAACTGTTATATCCTTATCATAATCGCGGTTCAATAAACTATTCATCGCTGCTTGAATGCCCTTTGACTGTTGCTCGAGCACTTGGTTTTCCTGTTGCAACTCGTTCTGTCGAATCTGCAAACGCAACACATCAACCGCAGATGCCTTCCCAACTTCCACGGAAGTGAGCGCAAGGCGTTCGTAAGTTTGCAGTAACTCAATGTTTTGGTCAAGTACAAGCTGTTTTGCCCTAATTTCATAAAGCTGATAGTAGAATTGGGATACTGAAAGTGCAAGCTTGCGTTTTGCAATCGTAACTTCCACGTAATCGGCATCAGCCATTGAAGATGCATAATTTTCTCTTGCAGTGATAGTGCCAAACCAAGGCAACATTTGTTTTACAGAAAACCGGGCGCGTTGCGCTCCGACACGTGTTTCAGGTTCACTCACAAAATACCCTGCGCTCACTTCGGTATTGGGAATCCAATTGGCTTCGTTGACCTTTTCAGAAGAAATATCATATCGCAACTGAAATTTTTGAATTTCCGGACTGTTGGAAATGGCTTCGTCGATGTAGGTTTGTAAGTTTTGAGATTGGGCTGAAATACTGAATATTAGGAATAGGATGAGGCTAGAAGCTAGAAGTTGGAAGTTGGAAGATTTTGTAAATTGGAAGCCAGAAGTTAGAAGCTGGAAGTTGGATTGATTATCTCTTTCAATGAAGTTAGAGTCTGTAGTTTTGTATTTCGAAAAATCAATAGCAAGTCTATATCTCTGAAAAGCCGTAATAAAATTAAAATCTACATTCTTTAATAGATAACATAAACTTCTAAATATTCTTTGAGTTGTCATAATAATAATATTTTTTTTATCCAATTTCAAGCCTCTAGCATCTAGCATCTAACTTCCAGCCTCCAGTATCTAACTTCTGGCTTCCAGCCTCCAGCATCACTAAAAAGTTTTCCAGGTCTGATGCAAACGATTAATCTTTTTGCCGATTTCAGAATTCTTATTGATTAAATCCAAATGCGTTTTTTCATCTAAATAATTACAATCCTTCGCAAAATCCAACCAAGTCTCCGTTTCTCCATTTGAACCTAAAGATGTAATTAATTGCTGTTTAAATATTTGCTCGTAATTTCTTTTAGACCAACCTTCGGAAATATTCGCTGCTACCGACCGGGATGACCTTACCATTTGTGAAGTCAATGAATAAACCTCCTCTTTTGGGAATTTTCTTGATAGCCAAAAAACTTCCATTGCCAATTGATATGAATCATTATAAATATCTAAATCCTTAAATGTCTTAATCATAATATTGAGTTTTAATTTATTTTCCTTTTTCAAAATTCAGCATCTAATTTCTAGCTTCCAGCTTCTAACCTCTAGCCTCTAGTTTCCAGCTTCTAGCTTCATCTTTTTCTTCGCAGCGCGCTCCTTCTTCCAGCTATATAATACTGGTACAAGAAAATAAGATGTCGTATCCAAAAGCATTCCTCCGAAAATGGGAATGGACATCGGTATCATAATATCACTTCCTTTACCCGTAGAAGTCAAAACGGGCAAGAGTGCCAAAATGGTCGTTACGGTAGTCATCAAACAAGGGCGGATACGCTTGGAAGCGGCTTCCAAAGTGGATTTCCTAATTTCTTGTATATCCGTAGGGTCGTTTTTATCGAAAGTCTGTGTAAGGTAAGTTGCCATAACAACGCCATCGTCTGTTGCAATGCCGAAAAGGGCAATAAAACCTACCCATACCGCTACACTCAAATTAATGGTTTTTATATTGAAAAGGTCCCGTAGGTTTTCGCCAAAAAAGTTGAAATTCAAAAACCAATCTTGTCCATAAAACCAAATCATTACGAAACCACCTGCAAAAGCCACTGCAATTCCCGTAAAAACCATAAAGGTTGTGGAAACCGAACGGAACTGGAAATAGAGAATCAAGAAGATAACCAACAAGGCCAAAGGGACAATAACCGATAGCGTTTTTTCGGCACGTAATTGATTTTCATAAGTTCCCGTAAATTTATAGCTGATGCCTTTGGGAACTGTTAATTCGCCATTATCAATTTTTTGCTGAATAAGCGCTTGGGCGGTTTCAACCACGTTTACTTCCGCAAAGCCATCTAATTTGTCGAATAAAACATAGCCTACCAAAAAAGTATCTTCGCTTTTGATGACCTGCGGACCTTGCTCGTAACGAATGCTTGCCAGCTCGCTCAACGGAACAGGACTGCCCTTTTCAACAGGAACGTAAATCTTTTTCAAATCGGAAGGGTCTGCACGAAGTTCCCTGGGGTAACGAATGCGAACACCGTAGCGCTCCCTGCCTTCCACGGTCTGGGTCAATGACATTCCGCCAACTGCTACTTTTAAAACATTCTGGACTTCTTCAACGGTAACACCGTAACGCACCAGTTTTTCCCTGTTAATGTCAATAAGAAGGTATGGTTTACCAACGATACGGTCTGCGAAAACAGCTTCCTGTTTTACACCTTCGGCCTGTTTCAAAATATTTTCAAGCTCGAGACCAAAAGCTTCAATCTGTTTTAAATCTTGCCCTTTAACTTTGATGCCCATTGGTGCGCGCATTCCGGTTTGCAGCATAACCAAACGGGTTTCTATGGGTTGCAATTTTGGGGCAGATGTGACACCTGGAAGTTTGGTCACTCTTATGATTTCATTCCAAATATCGTCCGGGGAATTGATTTCCGGACGCCAATTTCTGAAGAACTCGCCGTCATCATCGGCAATCAGTTTATCCGGGGATTCATCAACGGTAATAGAAACTTTTTCGCCGTTTTTCCGATAGTTCTCGACTGCGCTCGAACTGACATCTGTATTAGGATTGGCCACCAGACTACTGTCTTTTCGAATAAAAAACCCGTCATCGTTTACTTTATAGCGTTGCCGTTCGCCATCAGCATTTAACATATATTCAGTTTTATACTGAATCATATTTTCGTACATCGATAAGGGTGCTGGGTCGAGGGCAGATTCTGTTCTTCCAGATTTTCCAACTACGGTTTCAATTTCGGGAATACTTGCAACTGCCATATCCAATTGTTGCAGCACACGTTTGTTTTCTTCAACACCTGCGTGTGGCATCGAGGTGGGCATCAACAAAAATGAACCTTCATTGAGGGATGGCATAAATTCTTTCCCTGTATTTTTATAAATGATAAAACCAAGGATTAAAAGTGTTGTGGGAATGGTTAAAAATAACAGTCTGTTTGCCAACGCCCATTTAAGGATTCGGGAGTAATAGTTTTTGAAAAGGGTAAAACTTCCCAGCAGCCCAAAGCAGATAATGCTGACGAAAATAAGATTCCAGAAAACATTCTTATCAACTCCCAATGGCCGCCAGTACTCCGCTAACAGAAATACAATAGCCGCCACTGAAAGATAGATGCTGTATTTGCTTGAGCGTTCTTTAGACCACTTTCCACGAAGTTTCGCAAAGGCCAAAAAACTAAAGCCGATCAAAATAAGACCTATCCAATGCCCGAATATTACAGCAACAAAGCCAGCAACCAACAATAAACCGCCAATCCCATAATTTGTGCTTTTTCTTATATTTCTACTTTTGAACAAAAACGCCGCAAAGGGTGGAATCAAAAACAAGGCTATAATAATGGATGCTGTAAGTGCGAATGTTTTGGTAAATGCCAGGGGACGGAAAAGTTTTCCTTCTGCACCAATCATCGTAAATACCGGAATGAAACTTATGATTGTTGTCGCCACCGCCGTAACGATAGCTCCTGAAACTTCGGCAGAGGCGTTGTATACGATTTTGTTTATTGGTAGACGGAAACTAGAAGTTGGAGGCTGGAGGCTAGAATCGCTCTCTACCAGCTTCAAACTTCTAGCATCTAGCTTCTGGCTTCCAGCATCTAGGTTCTGGCTTCCAGCGTCTAGCCTCTGGCTTCCAGCTTCTAGTTTCTCATTTTCTTCATCAATATGCCGTATTATATTTTCTGAAAGGATAATACCCACATCCACCATCGTCCCGATTGCAATGGCAATTCCTGACAGGGCAACGATATTGGCATCCACTCCGAAAAATTTCATAGCAATAAAAACCATCAACACTGCCACGGGTAACAGTCCCGATATAAGAATAGATGCTTTAAGGTTGAATACCATCACAATAATTACAAGAATGGTAATCAGTATTTCCAGTGTCAATGCCTCATTAAGCGTTCCCAAAGTCTCCTGTATGAGTTCTGTGCGGTCGTAAAAGGGAACTATGGTAAGCTGTGAGGTTCTACCATCACTCAAGGTTTTGGAAGGAAGGCCAGCGCTCAATTCCTTTATCTTTTCCTTTACATTATTGATTACCTCCATCGGGTTTGCACCATATCGTGCCACGACAACTGCGCCCACCACCTCGGCTCCTTCTTTGTCCAAAATGCCACGTCTAGCTGCAGGACCTAAAGAAACATTTGCGATGTCTTTAATTCTTATGGAAGTATAATTTTCGGAAGTAACGACGGCATTTTCTATATCCTCCACAGATTTTACGTAGCCCAATCCTCGTACAAGGTATTCGGCTTGATTGATTTCCAACGTTTGTGCACCAATATCCCTATTGCTTTCCTTTACGGCTTTCACAATTGCGCCCAGGCTAATGTTGTATTGACGCATCAATTCAGGGTTCACATCTATTTGATATTCCTTTACATAGCCACCAATGGATGCCACTTCCGAAACGCCACTTGCGGATGCCAAAGCATACTTCACATAATAATCCTGAATGCTCCGAAGTTCTTGCAAATCCCAACCGCCAGTAACATTACCATCTTTATCTCGACCTTCAAGCGTGTACCAAAATATTTGTCCCAAGCCTGTTGCATCTGGACCCAAAGCAGGGTTTACACCTTCGGGCAACAATCCACTCGGCAAGGAATTTAATTTTTCAAGGATGCGGCTTCGACTCCAATAAAATTCAATGTCTTCCTCAAAAATGATATAGATACTTGAAAACCCAAACATAGATGAACTCCTTATGGTTTTCACACCAGGAATTCCCAACAAGCTTGAGGTTAATGGATAGGTAATTTGGTCTTCGATATCCTGTGGTGAACGGCCGTCCCATTTCGTAAATACGATTTGTTGGTTTTCGCCAATATCCGGAATAGCATCGACCGATACGGGGTCACTTGGTAAAATTCCCGTGTTCCAATTGAAAGGTGCGTACACAGTTCCAAAACCCACAAAAACGATGAGCATTAAAACAGCGACGAGCTTGTTTTCTATAAGAAATTTGATGCTTTTATTCAGCATAAACTATGATAATTAGACGGTTATAAATCTTTGGGTTTGATTATATTCACAAAATTAAATACAACAAAACGAGCCCAAAACGAAAGTAACGCAGGGCTAATCCCGATAGCTATCGGGATACTGTCTAAAAATCAAATTAAATAAGTCTCGTCAAGTTTGTAGATATGCCTGACAAGAATGGGTGGCGGATAATCGTTTACAGAAAGTGTAACCTCTTCTGAATTTATAAAAAGGTGGTTATAAGCGTGAAAAAAAGCAGCAACAAAAATTTGTTGGTCGAAGGAAATTTTATCGAAACTTATTTTTAGTTCATCCTGTCCTTTTATGAACTCGGTTTCCTCACTACAGCAATTCTTTTTGGTAATAGAACAATCTGAACTTTGAAGCGATTTGTCGGTTTGGTTATCAGATTCCATCCCGCAGGTTTTCAATTTTGAAAAAATTGCTGAGTCCACTAAGTTGTCTCCACAATAATGCGAACTTATAGTAAACGACATTGTAGAAAATAATACTACAAGTGCCATTAAAAAGGAAAATGTTTTGTGAAATAATTTTTTCATTTAATTACAAAACTAATAAATTTTTAAGTGAAATTTAACAACTGTGCCTATAATTAGTTATAATTTAACTAAAACATTCCATTTTTAATTTTTAAAAAAATTGTTTTTAAAAATAATTTATTTAAAATGGTTTATAAATTAATTTAGAAATTCACAGTTATTCCAGCAGTAGTAAATCTGGGTTACGGTTAAAGCTAAAATTAGTTTTAAATCTTGATTTATAATAGCTCCAGTTTCATCTGTTTTTGGCTCTTTATTACTGAATAAGCGCTCAATTGATTCAGAATATGGAAGTAAATTTCTGAATACAATTTTATGAAAATCACAATCGTCCATTCATTTAACTATGTCTTCTTCATTTCCAATTGAAGTTTTTACACTTTCGGAATTTTCACTGCTTTCCTTAAAAAACTGTAATTCCAGATTTTCATCGATTCAAACTCTGTCTAAAAAGACATATTCCATTGTTATGAAATCATTACTATATTTATTATAGCGCTTCAAAGTATTCAGAAAAATAATTCTTAAAGTTATAAAATAATTATATTTGCACCACGAAAGCAATATTTGATATATTGATATAAAAACAAGTTCACAATTCTTCAAAACGAATTGACAAAATTAGCAGATGGCTTGCTGTGATTGGGCTGAGAAAATTAAGTTCAAACCCTAGCAAATCACAAAAAGTTAAGCCCAAGGTTTAATTTTTTTTGTTTAGAGCATTCACTTAAATTGCTTTAAATTTTTAATGAGTATCCACCCGGGTGCTGGAATTGGTAGACAGGCATGGTTGAGGGCCATGTGTCCTTAGGGCGTGTGGGTTCAAGTCCCATCCCGGGTACAAATTTTAATTAACTGTTTAAAGAATTTATTATTTTTATAAACAGTATTCACTTCTTTTTATTACTTTAACCCAATATTTTAAAAACAATTCTTCTGTGGTCAAAAATCAATTTGGCATTAAAGACCTTGAAAATCTTTCAAACGTTAAAGCCCATACCATTAGGATTTGGGAGAAACGCTACAACCTTCTTGAACCGGATCGTACCGATACTAACATCAGAAAGTACGATCTTGAAAACCTTAAAAAGTTGCTGAATGTTGCCTACCTATACAATGCAGGGCATAAAATTTCAAAAATTGCAAGCCTAGACGCATCACAAATTCAATCGTTGATTAAAAAAAGTGTCAACGGTCTTGATTCTGAATATGTGCTCAATATTTTTAAATCGGCAATGTTTGAGTTTGACGGAGAACTTTTTGACGATACGCTAGAAAAACTTTTGGAAAAGAAATCGTTTAGAGAAGTTTTTTCGGAAATATTCGTGCCCTTGCTTAACGAAATGGGTATCCTCTGGCATTCTGGAACTATTGATCCATCACACGAGCATTTCATTTCAGAAAAGATAAAACATTCTATAATAGAGCATTCGGCAAAACAGAAAGGAAGTATTTCAGAGAAAAACAAACAATTTTTCTCCCTTTATCTTCCTTATCAGGAAATTCATGAAATTAGCTTGCTGTATGCCAATTACGAACTTCTTTCAGCGGGGTTTAATACAATATTTTTAGGAGCTAATATTCCTTTGGAAAGTTTAACACATGTGCTTAAAACTAAAACTAAAGTAATTTTCGTAACCTATTTTACTGTGCGCCCAGAAAAAGACAGTTTTGAAAAATATCTTGAAGATTTTCAGAGTGAAGTACACACTAAAGGGCCATGTGAATTATGGGTTCTGGGGCGTAAGGTTGGAAAAAACACAAAGAACACTAAAAACGTAAAATTTTTCAAAGACATAAAACAATTCACAGATCTAGTTGACAATGGGTTAAATATTTGATATTTAAACTTTTGAATAATATGTTTTAAAACGTAAGTATACTCCTCGCTTATATGTTATTCACAAAAACTATATAACAATATAAAAAATAGATTCTGCAAATCTTTTTTTTGTTTAAATAAAACGTAGATTTGTTGAACAATATGAAGGAAATTGCGATTATAGGTTCCGGTTTTTCGTCCCTTGCTGCTTCGTGCTATTTGGCCCAAGCGGGAAACAATGTAACCATTTACGAAAAAAACCAAACTATTGGAGGTCGGGCCAGACAATTTAAAAAAAATGGTTTTACGTTTGATATGGGCCCAACGTGGTACTGGATGCCAGATGTTTTTGAGCGTTTTTTTAAAGATTTCGGTAAAGTTCCGTCAGATTTTTATGAACTGGAAAAACTAAATCCCGCATACCGTGTATACTTTGGAACGGATGACTATATAACTATTGAAGATACTCTTGAAAAAATATGTACCGCTTTTGAAAACGAAGAAGCAGGAAGTTCAATAAAACTGCGCAAATTTATGGACCAAGCCTTGGATAACTACAATATAGCCATTAAAGATTTGGTTTATAGGCCAGGCGTTTCCCCTTTGGAATTGGTAACGGTTACAACAATGAAAAAGGTTGGGCAGTTTTTCAGCACTATAAGTAAAGACGTGCGTCGTGAGTTCACCAATCCAAAATTGATTTCAATTTTAGAATTTCCTGTTTTGTTTTTAGGGGCGAAACCTTCCAAAACGCCTGCTTTTTATAGCTTTATGAACTATGCAGATTTTGGCCTCGGCACTTTTCACCCAAAAAAAGGAATGTATTCGGTAATTGAAGGAATGAAAACTCTTGCAGAAGAACTTGGCGTAAAAATACTTACCAATCAAAATGTTGAAAAAATCAATGTTGAAAAAGGAAAGACATCCGCAATTGTTGTGAACGGTGAAAAAATAAATGCCAGTGTAATTTTAAGTGGTGCTGATTATCATCACACGGAAACACTTTTGGATGAAAAGTTCCGCCAATACTCGGAAAATTATTGGCAAAAGAAAACCTTCGCTCCTTCCGCCCTACTATTTTACGTTGGTTTTGACAAAAAAATTGAAAATGTAGATCACCACACCCTGTTTTTTGATGTAGATTTTGAAAAGCATTCACAGGAAATATACGATTCGCCACAATGGCCGGATGACCCACTTTTTTATGCGAGCTTTCCTTCAAAAACAGATAAAAGTGTTTCCCCGAAAGGAAAGGAAGCGGGCATTTTTTTAATTCCTTTGGCACCTGGACTTGATGATATTCCCGAAATACGTGAAGAATATTTCGAAAAAATAATAGAGCGTTTTGAAAAAATTACCAACCAAGAGGTTAAAAAATACGTTATATTTAAAGAATCCTTTTGCATCAACGATTTCGTTTCAGATTACAACAGTTACAAAGGAAATGCCTACGGCCTCGCGAACACACTATTACAAACGGCATTTTTAAGACCGAAATTGAAAAGTGGGAAAGTGAAAAACTTATTTTTTACGGGACAGCTTACCGTGCCCGGACCGGGAGTTCCACCAGCCCTTATCTCTGGAAAATTGGTAGCTGGTTTAATCGAAAAAGAAAACAAAATTTGAAAGAACTTTTTGACATAGTATCCGAAGCCTGCAGCAAAAAAGTGACTGAAACCTACAGCACATCTTTTTCATTGGCAACACGCATGTTAGGACCTTCCATTAGGCAGGATATTTATAATATTTATGGCTTTGTGCGGTTTGCAGATGAGATTGTAGATTCGTTTCACGATTATGAAAAAGAAATCCTTTTCAATCGTTTTCAAACTGCTTTGGACGAAGCATTACAAGATCGTATAAGCATAAACCCTATTCTGAATTCTTTTCAAAATACAGTTTATAAATACAATATTGACGAAGAATTAATAGATACTTTTATGGGAAGTATGCGTCTGGATTTAACAAAAAGCACTTATTCTACCGCAGCAGAATTTAATGAATATATCTACGGTTCGGCAGATGTTGTGGGCTTGATGTGTCTTAAAGTTTTCGTGAAAGGCGATACAGAAAAGTATAATGAATTGAAAGAAGCTGCGATGAATCTGGGTTCCGCATTTCAAAAGGTAAATTTCCTGCGGGATTTAAAAGAGGACTACGAAAATTTAAGCCGAACGTATTTTCCAAATACCAATTTGGAATCGCTTGATGAAACTTCTAAACAACAAATAATTGAGGAAATAGAG
The DNA here is from genome assembly GCA_038212575.1 of Flavobacteriales bacterium. Lineage (GTDB taxonomy): Bacteria > Bacteroidota > Bacteroidia > Flavobacteriales > Flavobacteriaceae > Aequorivita. The sequence continues at coordinate 3,405 of JBBQUI010000025.1, read as the reverse complement.
GAAAATTTCAACAAAGGATATCAAGGAATTCTACTTTTACCGCATGAAGCAAAACTCGGTGTTTTTATAGCTTACCGATACTACAAAAGGCTATTGAAAAAACTTCAACAAACACCTGCAACAGAAATTAAAAATGCCCGCATACGCGTCCCGAATGTTGAAAAAATCGGTCTTTTAACACGCAGCTACGTAAAATATCAATTAAATTTGGTGAGATGACAGTTGTCGGTTGTCGGTTGAAAAAAAAATTTTTATAAATGAATACTCTACTTTGGATATTAATATTCATAACCACTTTTTCTATCATGGAATTTATGGCGTGGTTTACGCATAAATATATTATGCATGGCTTTCTGTGGAAACTTCACAAAGATCATCATCACAAAGATCACGGTAGCTGGTGGGAACGAAATGATTATTTTTTCATTTTTTATGCATTGGTCAGCATCAGTTGTTTTGTAGGATGGAGTTATTTCGGTTTTTGGGCCGGACTGCCCATCGGACTTGGTATTTTTACCTATGGTGTTGCCTATTTTTTTGTGCACGACATTTTTATTCACCAACGCTTTAAAATGTTCCGAAATGCGAACAACTGGTACGCGCGTGGAATAAGACGTGCACATAAAATCCATCATAAGCACTTAGGCAAAAATAAAGGGGAATGTTTCGGAATGCTTTTTCCACCGTTGAAATATTTCAAAAAATAGGCTATGTGGCATCTGTACCTTTTATTGGATATAGTTTCGCTCAGTGTTCCTTTTCTTTTCAGTTTTCACCCAAAGTTGAAGTTTTACAAGCTTTGGAAGTATTTTATCCCCGCCACCTTTATAATGATGGCTTTTTTTATACCATGGGACATCATTTTTACTCAAAATGGGTTTTGGGGATTCAATGAAAAATATCTTTCGGGAATGAAATTGGCGAACTTGCCTTTGGAGGAATGGCTTTTCTTTATTTGTATTCCCTACGCCTGCCTTTTTACAATTTATGCGTTTAAAAATTTGCTTCCGAAGTTTTCATTCTCAAATAAAACCACTGCTATATTTTACTTTTCGTTACAAACAATTTTGATCGCCACCCTACTCTATTTTTACGATCGCTGGTACACGGCGGTAAATTTTGGGTACGCAATTATTTTGATGGCCTTGGTTTTCAATTATAAACGCGAGACGCTGAATGTTTTCTTTCCAGTATTCTTGATTCTTTTAGTGCCATTTTTTATTGTGAATGGTTTTCTAACTGGCAGCTGGATCCACGAAGAAGTAGTTTGGTATAACAATACAGAAAATCTAGGAATACGAATAGGCACTGTACCCATTGAAGATAGTATTTATGCATTGAGCATGCTGCTTACTGTTTTTGTTTTGATGGAAAAATTCAAAGAAAAATATCTTTCTAAACCAATCGAGTCATAAATAATTCGTTGAAAAAACCGGTAAATTAACAGCTATAAAAATTTATTTACAATACATTGTGTAATGTAAAATGAATTGATATTTTGTATTACATTTAATCCCAAAAATCAAAATTTTTTATGATACACCCCAAAACAGAACTGAAGTTTATCAGCAACGAAATTGGATACGGAGTTGTGGCTACAGAGTTTATTCCCGCAGGAACCATAACCTGGGCTTTAGATGATTTGGACCGCGAGTTTACGCCAGCCAAGTTGAAAAAAATGAACCCACTTTACCAAAATATTTTAGAAACCTATTGCTACAGAAACAACAAAGGAAACTTCGTGCTTTGCTGGGATTACGGACGTTATGTAAACCACAGTTTTAAAAGCAACTGCATTTCCACAGCATATGATTTTGAAATTGCTATCCGCGATATTCATCCCGGTGAGGAATTGACTGATGATTATGGCTATTTAAATGTTTCTGAGCCATTTACAGGAATAGATGAAGGAACCCGCCGTAAAACGGTTTATCCGGACGATCTTTTAACTCAACATGAATCTTGGGACAAAAAACTCATTAAAAATTTCCCGAAAATCATCAAAGTAGAGCAGCCTTTAAAATCTTTGATAACTCCAAAGTTGTGGAATGATATTACTGCCATAGCGGAAGAAAAAAAAGAAATGAGATCTATTAAAGAGAATCATTATCCAGGATAATTATCTGTAAATTATTTAGTGAGAAGTTCATCGAGAAGCATTCTCATTTTGCTGCTGTTCCAGTCCGCTGCTCCCTCTTCGTCTATAATTATTACTCCTGATTTTGATATTAAATAGGTAGTTGGCAGGACGCTGGATTCTAGCTGTTTTGTCGCTTCTGAAGTTTGAAGAAAGACGGGTAAAGTGTATCCGTTTTTTTTCATAAATGTCTCTACCCTTTCAGTTTTTTCCGAAGTGACAAAATAAAAATCCACTTTATCACCATAAACATCGTATAGTTTTTGAAATGAAGGCATTTCCGCAACACAGGGTGGGCACCACGTAGCCCAAAAATTTACAATGACCACTTTTCCTTTCGATTGTGAAAAATTTACATCTTCCCCATTCAATTGCTGTAATTTCCAATTATAATCTTGAATTGTTTCACGCTCCGCTTCAGACTTCTCCGAAGGTGAAAATGAAATAAGCCGTTGTACAAAAACCTGGATGGGCATTCGCGTTTGCGGAAAAATCAGCAAAGCCAAAAATGCAAAAAACAAAATGTTGCTCCAGTGTTTTTTAAGAAAGCTCATGGGAAAATTAGTAAAACCTTAAAAGCGTTCCTCCCCTTTTTTCACTTGCACCCGACGAGCGACCAAAGAAGTGAGAGGAATGCATAGGTGCCGATAGGTGGAGGGGCTAAGCGTTCTGCTTTTTAATTAAATTCAAAGCTGAACCTTCGCGGTACCACTTTATCTGCGCATCGTTATAGGTATGGTTCACTTTAATGGTGTCTTTGTTTCCATCTTTATGAACGATCTCAATGGTCAAGGGTTTGTTTTCAGAAAAATCAGCTATATCGATAAAGTTGAAAGTATCATCTTCTTGGATCAAATCATAATCTGCTTCATTCGCAAATGTCAACCCCAACATTCCTTGCTTTTTCAAGTTTGTTTCGTGGATTCGTGCAAATGATTTCACCAAAACTGCTGCAACACCCAGAAATCTTGGCTGCATAGCCGCATGCTCACGTGAGGAACCTTCGCCGTAGTTATGGTCACCCACAACAATAGTTTTTATTCCCTTCGCCTTATATTCACGTTGCACATCTGGCACACCGCCGTACTCGCCGGTAAATTGATTTTTTACAAAATTTGTCTTTTTGTTGAATTCATTTACGGCTCCAATTAAGGTATTATTGGCAATATTGTCCAAATGGCCACGGTAGCGCAACCAAGGCCCAGCCATAGAAATATGGTCTGTTGTACATTTTCCAAAAGCTTTAATCAATAATTTTACGCCTTGCA
>JBBQUI010000024.1:0-24077 GCA_038212575.1 Flavobacteriales bacterium | reverse complement strand
AGGCGAGCCACGACTTCAGTATAACAGTATCCAATTGCTGCACGATGTAATGGAAACCCACGGGAAAAAATTGACATTGACAATTCCTTTGAGCGAATTGAAAGATGGACAAATTGACTCACTCAAAGAATTGGTAAAAACCCACAAAGGTGAAAAACAGTTATTTTTTGTGGTTTACGAAAACGAAGAAAAAATTCATCTCACTATGCCCAGCAGAAAGCATAAGATCAATATTTCGAAGGAATTGTTGGAAGAATTGGAACGGGAACAAATTCGGTATAAACTTAATTGAAACCATAGAAAAACCAAATAACTACATTTCCTAAACATATACTAACAGGCTACCTTTTCGAAAAAAATATAACTACTTTTGTGTATTCATTAAAAAACAAGATTATGGCATTAGAAATAACAGACGCAACATTTGAAGAAACGGTTTTAAAAAGCGACAAACCGGTATTGGTTGACTTTTGGGCAGCCTGGTGTGGACCTTGCCGAATGGTAGGACCCATCATTGAAGAAATAGGAAAAGAATACGACGGCAGAGCTGTAGTAGGAAAAGTAGATGTAGATGCAAACCAAGAATTTGCAGCTAAATATGGAGTACGTAACATTCCAACCGTTTTGGTTTTCCAAAATGGCGAAGTAGTAGGCCGCCAAGTAGGCGTTGCCCCTAAAAATGTTTATGCAGAGGCAATTGATGCGCTTTTGTAAAATTATAGATTAGAAAATAAATTATAAAAAGGCTTGGCGCATTGCCGGGCCTTTTGTTATTTTTATACTGTCCCCTTGAGGGAACTATTTGGGTGTCTTTATTTAAATTAATTGGAAACATCCCCCTAGCCCCCTTCAAAGGGGGAATTTTTTGTAACTAAAAAGAAACATTCGTAAATGAAAAAAACAGATAAAGTACAGGATAAAATTGACGGAAAATTACTTGAAGAACGTAAAATCTTCATTTGGGGAATGGTAGATGACAAAAGCGCACGCCACGTTGTTGACCGATTGATGTATTTGGATGCATTGAGCCACGACGAAATAAAATTCTATATAAATAGTCCTGGCGGTTATGTAACCTCCGGATTTTCAATCTATGACACCATTCGCGAAATTAAAAGTCCGGTTTCAACAATTTGTACCGGATTGGCAGCTTCCATGGGAAGTATTTTGCTTTCAGCTGGGGAAAAGGGAAAACGTTTTATTCAACCCCATGCGCGTGTAATGATCCATCAACCAAGCGGGGGTGCTCGAGGCGTTGCGAGCGATATAGAAATCACAGCTCTGGAAATTTTGAAAACAAAAGAGATTAGCGCCAGAATTTTAGCTGACAATTGCGGTCAAAAATTTGAAAAAGTAATGAAAGATTTCAACCGCGATCATTGGATGAGTGCTGAAGAATCTGTTGATTATGGGATCGTTGATAAAATTCTAAAATAGCCCGTTGTGCATTTTGATTCATTAAGACAATAGAATGTCAGTTCGAGTGATTTTCGATAGAAAATTGTATCGAGAACGTATTTTGAATACCAGAATTTGATTCATTAAAATAGATTTTAGCATTGAATATTGAAAAAGAAATAAATGAAATTACAGGTTTCAAAAACCTAGAGCTACTTGCAAAACAAGTGGTGGAAGGCTTTATTTCTGGTTTACATAAAAGTCCGTTTCATGGTTTTTCGGCAGAATTTGCCGAGCATAAAATTTACAATAATGGCGAAAGCACCAAACATATAGATTGGAAACTTTTCGCTAAAACAGACAAACTTTACACCAAGCGTTACGAAGAGGAAACAAACCTACGCTGCCATTTGATTGTGGACAACAGCAGCTCAATGCATTACCCAAAGTTGAAGCAATTCAACATTAATTCCTTAAATAAAATTGGTTTTTCTGTACTGGCTTCGGCAGCCATTATGAATTTGATGAAACGCCAGCGCGATGCTGTAGGACTTAGCATTTATAGTGACGAATATGAATTTTATGCTTCGGAAAAAGGCAGTGAGCGCCACCATCAAATGTTACTACAGAAGTTAAACGAATCATTGCTTTCTTCCAAAGAAAAAACAGAAACCAAAACCTACGAACACCTGCATTTAATTGCTGAAAAGCTGAAACGTCGCTCCTTGGTTTTCCTTTTTACAGATATGTTCCAAAGTGATGCCGAAGCGGAAAAGCTTTTTGAGGCACTTCAACATTTAAAATACAATAAACACGAAGTTATACTTTTTCATACGTTCGATAAAAAAAGAGAGGTAGATTTTGACTTCAGCAACCGCCCAAAGCGATTTGTAGATGTTGAAACAGGCGAATTCGTAAATCTTTACGCAGATAATATTAAGGAACATTATGAAAAAGCAGTGCAGGATTATTTTAAGGAACTTCAACTGCGCTGCGCACAATATAGAATTAAGTACGTTCTGACTGACATCAACGAAAGTTTCAACAAGATTTTGACCACCTATTTAGTGGAGCGACAGAAGTTTGGTTGATTTAAGTGTTCAGTATTAAGTTGCAGTATTCAGTTTTTAAAGTGAAATAATATAGGTGATAATCTTTGTAAAATTGAATAAAATAATTAATTCATTTTTTTCAAAAAATAGTTTGCCAAAATGAAATGGAGTGGTATATTTGCCACCGCTTAATACGGCAAGGGAGAAGTCTCAAAATGTATGGTAACAATTTTTCACTTTGCCCAACTGTTGTTGGGGTCCGCCCCGGCGGATTGAAAACTTGGTCTGGTAGTTCAGTTGGTTAGAATACCTGCCTGTCACGCAGGGGGTCGCGAGTTCGAGTCTCGTCCAGACCGCAATCATCATTCACCGTAACCTTGGTGAAGGTGAAAAGATGTTGTGTTGTCCACCGAAGTTTTAACGTAGGTGGATGTGGTTTAGAAATAGACCGATGAGAAGCTTATCCATTAGGATGGGCTTTTTTTGTATCCTGAAATAAGATCTTCTAAAAGTCAACTTTGACAGGTTTTTAGCACTTTTCAGGTGTGCATTATGGCGTGCATCTTCTTCTTCTTCTTCTTCTTCTTCAAGGTGTGCAATTCAATAATTAATAAAGCAAATAAATGCGCATTAAAATGTAGGAATACCTTTATGGATTATAGAAAAGAATTATCCATTAGAATATTTATTAATCCTGATTATTGGGATAGTATAAATCAAATGGTCAAACCTAGTGATGAAAGCGAATACATAAACAACTAAATGAGCCTGATAAGACAAAACTTAATCAGGCTTTTTTATTTCTACAGATTAAGGGAACTCTTTTTTATGCACTAGACATTTATAAACCATGCAAAGAAGAAACTTCTAAAGAAATTAAAAAAAAATAGTAGTATCTTTCAATTATTCTTTCAAAATAAATATTAAAAGGATTCTTTTTTTTAAAGAAATTTATAAAAAAAATCAATTTTTAGACCCCCTAAATAAAAATCAATTTTTAATACGTAACGAACTCTACCTAATCATGAAAAAAACACTTTCTTTTCTTTCCATTGTCTTATTAGCTAACTTCATTTGCGCTCAATCAGGTTCGCAACAATTTATTACTTCTGGAGATTTTACTGTTCCTACTGATGTCACATCCATTACAATTGAGGTTGTAGGTGGTGGTGGCGGTGGCGGAATTAATGGTACTGGCGGTGGTGGCGGTGGTGGTTATTCAATAGGAACTTATTCGGTAACCCCTTTAGAAACAATTTCAGTAACAATTGGTGCCGCTGGAGGAACTGGCACCGCTGGAGGAACAACTACCGTCGGAACATTTAATCAGGCAACTGGTGGTGGACCAGGGATTTGGGTTCCTAACCCAGAAGTTGGTGGTGGTGGAGCTGGAGGTATTGGTTCTGGAGGGACTTTAAATTATACTGGAGGAGCTGGTGGTGGTGGATATTATACTTATTTCGGTGGAGGTGGAGGTGGTGCCGCTGGTTCACTAGGAAATGGATTTGATGGTGGAAATACCATCCCTTGGACAGGAATTTGTCAAACACCTGGTGGAAGTGGAGGTGCTGGAGGTGGAATTCCTGGCGGAAGTGGAGGTAAAGGTGCTGGATTTACAGATGCCTCTTGTAACATAACCGATCCTTCAGCCAATGGAATGCCCTACGGCGGCGGCGGCGGCGGCGGAAACGGAAATGGGGGTGGTCCTGGCATGGGTTATAGTGGTTACGCTTTGATTTTTTGGGGAAGCACTCCTTGTTCAGACCCTTCTAACTTAACCGCATCTAATATTCAACCAACATCTGCTATGTTAGATTGGACTGAAAATGGAACAGCAACTACTTGGAACATTGAATGGGACCTTTCTGGTTTTACTTTAGGAACAGGAAACCCTCAAGTGGTGTTATCAAAACCTTACTTATTACAAGGTTTAATGCCTAATATTTCTTATGATTATTACGTACAAGCTGATTGCGGTGGAGCTGGAATTAGTACTTGGTCTGGTCCTTTTACTTTTGAAACAGTTGTATTAGGAACAGCAGACAATATGATAGATGGGTTTACCTATTCTTCAAACCCAATGAATGAAGTGTTGCTTATCCGTGCAAACAACACCATAGAAAGTGTGGTTATTTACACTATATTAGGTCAAAAAGTGATCGATCAAAACATAGGGACAACCACTATGCAGTTAAATGTTTCTAATTTATCCACCGGAGATTACTTGATGAAAGTAGTTTCAGAAGGTCAAACCGGAATCTACAGATTGATTAAAAAGTAAAGTAATTTTTTATAGTAATTGAAAGAAGCCATCCGCATCAAGCAGGTGGTTTTTTTGTTTCCACTGATTTTTTATCTTTGACTAATTTTGTCCGATATTTATTCTCCTAAAAATCAAACCATGAAAAAATTACTCCTCCTCACAATGTTCTTTTTTATCGGGAACACCCTGTATTCCCAATGCCCTTTTGACAGCACCATTACCTCCGATCCTGATTTGGGCGGGGGCAATCAAGTTCAATGTTCAGATCAGGTTATCGTTTTTACCGCTCCTTCTGGATACGACAGTTATCAATGGAAATACAAATTTTCAACCGGCGGGACCCCAACAAATTTTCCCGGTGAAACCAACAGCACCCTCACCATTACTGCTGGGGACCTTGGTTTTGCCTACGTTTTTGTTACGATAACGGACAATGCATGTTCCGAAAATTCAAACGATATAATGTTCGATACCTGGATATTTGGTTCTCCGGCTATTTCTCACGACCCGGACACGGTATTGTGTTTTGGAGAGACTTCAGTGATCATGAGTGCTTTTAGCGGGCCCGAGAATTTTAGATGGTATAGAAACGGTGTGCTGGTATTAGAAGGTAGCCAAGATTTTTACGAAGTTTCTGAGGCAGGAGATTATACGTTGCAGGTTTCGTATGCTCAATGTCCAGAACAATGGTTGTCTAGTGGGGTACCTGTTACTTTTAGTGTAATTGGAGAAGAGGTGGTAATTACCGAAACAGGAGGCAGCTTGTTTACTACCCAAAATGGAGATGTGTATGCCTGGTACTTAAATGGAACTGTAATTAATGGAGCCAATTCGTTTACCTATACCCCGGTGGAAACAGGAAATTATACGGTGGCAGTAACCTTTAATGAGCAAGAAAGCTGTACCATCGATTCTCTTCCCTACTTTTTCACCCTTTTATCGGTGCCCGATTTGGAACTCAGCGGCATCTATTTTAACAATACCCTAGCTGTCGATGACCAATTTGTATTGCACAACAACCGTCAACAGCCGCTAACATATGCCGTTTTTGACCTTTCAGGAAAACAGTTGGTTTCAGAAAAAAGCAATAAGTCCCAAATTATCATTACAGCCCAAAACTGGAAGAGAGGAATCTATTTTTGCAAAGTAGTAACACCTGAGGGAAGTATGACCGTCAAACTAATCCGCTAATTTTCAGTTAATAAAATTTAAAAATTATGCCTGCGGAAGTGTTTTCTACAGGCATTTTTTTTGAATAGAAAGGTGGTTATTTTATTCTTTTCACAAAACTTCCTTAAGTTTTTCAAAAAGAAACTCTTAATTGTCATTCTTTTTTATCATAAAGAATGGCTTATAAATTAATGCTACTCTCCAGCATTTATCAGTTTTTACTTCAAAATTTATTAAAAGTTTTTATGATGAAAGGGAGAAATTATGTGATTAAACATTCAAATTGGTTCGTAATACTTTGATTGTAAAAAAGCCTCATTCTATATTTTTTGAGAAGCCTTGCGTGCCGGTAGGTTATCCAATTGGATGTGTTTTTTTGTTTTATATAAGTAAAGAAATAACATAGCATTTACTATCTTCACGACCCAATTTAAAAGAAATGATTTCAAAAACTATTAAGAATCGCCGCGCGGTTTTTCCCGCACAATACAATAATCAACCTATTACAAAAAAAGAGATTTTAACCGTACTTGAAAGTGCAAATTGGGCTCCAACCCATAAACGCACAGAACCTTGGCGTTTTAAAGTTTTTCACGGAATATCCCAAGTTGCTCTAGGTAAATTTATAGCCGAAACCTACAAGCAAACAACTGATAACTTTTCAGAATTCACATACAGTAAATTTATGGACAACCCCGTAAAAGCGGGTTGTGTAATATCCATTTGCATGCAGCGCGATCCCAAAGAAAGCCTCCCCGAATGGGAAGAAATTGCAGCCACAGCAATGGCGGTTCAAAATATGTGGCTAACCGCCCACGAAATGGGTATCGGTGCATATTGGGCCTCTCCGGGTATTATAAAATATATGGACAAATTCATCCAATTGGAAGAAGGGGAGCAGTGTCTCGGATTTTTCTATATGGGAAAATATGATGACGAACTTCCCGAAGGAACACGTAAAAGCACTATTGAAGAAAAGACTGTTTGGTTGTAAAAAGAACTTCATTTTTCAAGACATTAAGTTTCAGTAAATTTGTACTTTTCAAAGTAGAATATTTTCTGAAATGATAAAGCGTTTCCATTTTGTTTTTCTTTTATTACTGGCAACTTCCTGCCAGTTTTTTGAGACCGAAAAGGTTTCTTCGGAAGAAATTTATAAAGAGGAAATAAAAACCATTGATTGGAAAGACGTAGACCGTTACCCTTCCTTTTCAAACTGCAAAAATTCGTTGGAAAAACCAGAACAGAAAGACTGTTTTATAAACACCATTAGTTCACATTTGTACCAATCCATCAACCACGAAAAAATGGTTGCCGTACGCGAGGTTTATGATACTATAAAAGTGAATTTTGAAGTGGGCAGCGATGGTAAACTCACCATACTCGAAATAAAAATGGACACGTTACTGCAAAAAGAATTTCCAAATTTAGAAAAGTGGATTTTCCAAAGTATCGATTCGCTGCAACCTGTAGCTCCGGCATATAAACGTGGCATTCCCGTGAAAACGCAATTTACGTTACCGGTTATTATTCAAACAAATTGATTATAGGTTGAATTTATAACCAAGTGTAAAATCTGCCGGAAATTCATCATTGCTTTCCACATTCAACCCCACAATATCATTATAGTTGAAAGTTATGTAGCCGTTGCCAACTTTATAATCAGCACCAATTCCAAAGGTTACGGGGGCATTAAAGTCACTTCCTTTTTCTCCATAAATGGGTTGTTCTACGTCATCGTAACCAATAATAACTTCCTCGAGATTGGCAAATGTTAAGCTAGCAAACTTGCAATTCACAAAAGCATCAAACTTTGGTGTTTTTATAAATTTAAAGCGATAATTCAATGATAATTGCGAAGCGGAATATTTATAATCGCTGCTTTTAAATGTCTGTTTAAATCGGAGGACCATCGCGTGCCTTTTCAGTTTTACCGCATCAACCAATTCAAAATCAATTCCGGCCACTGGTTGTAGAGCATTTGTTGGGTTTCCCGTATAAATGCTGTTGCTCACCCCTGCAAAAGCCCCAATTCGAAACTCAAGGTCAATGGATTTTTCCGTTTCGGCAAAATTTGGATCTTTCTTTTTGTTGTATGCCACGAAAAAAGCATGCAGGCTGGGCAATGTAAGCTTCACCTTATCAGTTGAAACCACAGCATCGCTGGTTTGTTGCTTCAGCGTCTCCTTATATTCTTCTTGGTAATCACCGTTTTGTTTTGTGTTCTTAAGCTCAACAATATCATTGTCTTTCTTTGAAAAATAACGGTACTCGCCGTTAACCGTGTTCCAAAGCAGCGTCAAAGTTCCCTCTACTTCGGTATTCAAATTATAGGTTTGGCCATCAACAGTATATTGCTGCTGGGCCTGCAAAGTTGCTACGGAAAGTGTAAGAAACAAAACAAAAATTGAAAGGAGCGATCTCATAAGGGCTTGTTTTAAAGTATGGCTAAGGTAAAAAATTAAATCAATTTATCACTGTTTTTGGAAGGTTCGGCCTTTCCATGTATAGTTTCCGCGCAAGCTTCCGAAGACGACAATCAATACTACTACGGCATACACAAATGGCTGCAACAGAAATTTCCAAAACACGATTTTTACATCAAAAAAAGGTGCAGCTTGTTGTACGACCACATAATCAGTAATTATTTTAAAGAAGAGCAAAGAAAGATAAATGACTAAATTTTCAGGATTGAAAACCATTAAAAGAGGAAGCTCCAAAATTGAAATATTTACCAAAAGAACAAGAATTCCCAAAAATATAGAAGCTATATTTTTTTGTTTTGAAGTTTTTGAAGCCCAACGAATTCGCTGGTTTATTACGTTTTTCCAAGTTTGTTGTGGCCCTGTGGAAACGATGGCCTCTTTTGATTTTAAAAATTGAATCTGTTTAGGAAAAGCTTTTTTCATCTTTTCCAAAAGAAAAATATCGTCGCCGCTGGCAATGTGGTCATTGCCAGAAAATCCATTTACTTTTAAAAAAGCTTTTTTGCTATAAGCCACATTTGCGCCGTTACTGAGTAAAGGGTTCTTAAGTCCAAAACTACCGATCGTCACTGCCTGCAAACTAAAGCCATCCAACTGCTGGAAATTTTCAATAAAACTGCCGTTGGATTTATAAATAACGGGACTGCAAACCATCACGGGGTTGTTTTTTTGAATAAAGGCATCCAAATTTTTTAACCAATTTTTCGGAAGTTCACAATCAGCATCGGTTGTTACAATCCATTCGAATTTTGAATTTTGAATTGCTCCGGAAATAGCGTCTTTTTTTGGCGAATTGGAAACGCGTTTGTTTTGAAGAAGTATCATTGAAAATCTGCTTTTCGCGGTTGCTGTTAAAATGATTTCTTCGGAAACATCTTCGGAAGCGTCATTTACAAAAATGATTTCAAACATTTCCGAAGGATAATTCAACGCTTCAATTGTTTTCAAAAGATTGGGAAGGTTTTCCGCTTCATTTCTGAAAGGAATTACAACACTGAAACGGGTTGCAGGCTTTATTTCTTCCAAAGAAAAAAAATGAACTTTTTTAAAGCCATAAACTACTGCCGCCATACAAAAAAAGTATGCGGCAAAAAGTATTAAAAATCCCCAAATCATCGGGTTATTGGTTGATAAGTGAGCACGAAGAAACTTCCCAAAAATGAGGGCAGTACAAAATTAAAAAGCCACGTGGCGAGCACGGTTGACAAAACACTCAGCTCTGGAGCTCCCACAAACGAAAACAGCCACACCGCCACACCACCGCGGATTACAACATCAAAAATAAAAAGTGTGGGCAGAACCGAAACCAACAGATACATTGCAAAAATCAAAGGAATAGCTTCGATAACTGAAATTTTTGCGCCAAAAAAAAGCAACATTCCGTAAAACATTCCACTGAAAATTATATAGCGAAAAAGAGAATAAAGAACCGTTTTAAACTTTATTTGAAAAGGAATATTTCGGAAAAATTGTAATGTTTTTGCCATTGAAAAACCTTTCATCAACAGTTCTTTTTCTTTGAAGTAATACGCAATCGCCATAAGTATAATAACTCCGATTCCAAAGTAACAGAGTGTGGTAACGGAATACGGTATATTGAAATTTTGAAATAGATAAAGCAATCCAAAAATGCCAAAAAAGCTGGTAACGAACATTTGTAACCCGCTTGAAAAAAAGTTGAGAAGCAGTATTTTTTTTCGTTTTCTGTTTTCAAAAAAAAATGCCTTTGCCCCGTATTCGCCAATCCTGTTTGGTGTTGCCAATGAAACCGTCAGTGAGGCTAAACTCTGCTTTAGCGCTGTTTTAAAATTTATCTTTTCAAAAGTGGAAACCAGGATTTTCCATTTCAGGATTTCAAAAAACCAATTTGCCGCAGCTAGTCCTAAAAACAACAAAAACAAATATCCCGAAACGATTCCTTTGGAAAAAATTGTGGCTGTAAATTCCCCAAAATCCAACGATGGATTGTTTTTCAATTTATAAAAAATATATCCAAAAGTCACAGCTAACACCAAAACCTTTGCGGTGGCGAGCAGATATTGTTTAGCTTTGTGGGAAACGGCAATCATGGTGCTAAAATACTAAATGAATTTGTTTGCCCCGACCCTAAAGTGAGCAAATTCATTTACTGGATTTTTAGATTTTGGCATTAATTAACGAAATAAAGAAAACGCACCCGCCGCGACGGGCAGGGGAAAGGTTTTCGAAATTGACTGATGAACACAGAAAAAATAATTTTAGGAATTGATCCCGGAACCACAATAATGGGTTTCGGCCTTATAAAAGTGGTAGGCAAACAGATGCAGTTTATGCAACTGAACGAGCTCCAGCTTAAAAAATATGACGATCATTATCTAAAACTCAAACTTATTTTTGAGCGCACCATAGAACTTATAGACACACACAACCCAGACGAAATCGCCATTGAAGCACCATTCTTCGGAAAAAACGTACAGTCGATGCTCAAACTGGGTAGGGCACAGGGCGTAGCAATGGCGGCGGGACTTTCGCGACAAATACCTATTACTGAATACTCCCCCAAGAAAATAAAAATGGCCATTACCGGCAACGGAAATGCAAGCAAGGAACAAGTGGCTAAAATGCTTCAAAGCCTTTTAAACTTAAAGGAACTTCCCAAAAATCTGGACAGTACCGATGGGCTGGCAGCTGCAGTTTGCCATTTTTACAATTCTGGGAAAATTGAGGTCGGCAAAAATTATACAGGTTGGGCGGCGTTTGTGAAACAGAATAGCCCCCCGACCCCCAAAGGGGGAGTGGAGAGCGTAAATTTGCGCGGTAAAAAGACATGAAGGACGAAGAAAGGAAAATAGTTCCCCCTTTGGGGGTTAGGGGGCTGGGAGTCTATATCCATATCCCATTTTGCAAACAAGCTTGCCATTACTGCGATTTCCACTTTTCCACTTCTTTGAAAAAAAAGGGAAAATTGGTTGATGCGCTATGCAAAGAATTGGTGCTTCGGAAAGATGAATTAAAAGGCGAAGTAGAAACCATTTATTTCGGCGGCGGCACGCCCAGCCTACTTTCTCCCGAAGAATTGCAACAGATTTTTGAAGCGATTTACAAAAACTACAAAGTTTCCGAAAACCCCGAAATTACCCTCGAAGCCAACCCCGATGATTTATCAAACAATCTAATAATCCAACTATCTAAAAGTCCAATAAACCGTTTGAGCATCGGAATCCAATCCTTTTTTGAAGAAGATTTAAAACTGATGAACCGTGCTCACAACGCTTCCGAAGCTTTGGAATGTATAAAAGAGGCTAAGAAACAATTCGAAAATATCAGTATAGATTTGATTTACGGAATTCCGGGAATGAGCAATGAACGCTGGAAAGAAAATCTTCTAATCGCCTTAAATCTTGACGTGCCGCATCTCTCGTGTTATGCTTTAACGGTGGAGCCGAAAACCGCTTTAAAAAAATTCATTGAAAAAGGAATAGTACCGCCTGTTGACGAGGAAGTTGCAAAACAGCATTATGAAATTTTGCTTCACGAAACTGAAAAAGAAGGTTTGGAAAACTATGAATTTTCAAATTTTGGAAAATCGGGTTTCCATTCCAGAAACAATACCGCCTATTGGGAAGGCAAGCCGTATTTGGGCATCGGGCCTTCCGCACACAGTTACAACGGAAAATCACGGAGTTGGAACGTGTCAAACAATACAAAGTATATTAAAAGTATTGAAGAAGGAATCCTTCCCTCGGAAATGGAAATTCTTTCAAAAGAAGATAGATACAACGAATATATAATGACGGGTTTGCGCACCAAAAAAGGTGTTTCTTTGGAAAAAGTTGAAAGTGAATTCGGAAAAAATTATTCTGAATATCTTTTAAAACAAGCTACAAATGCTTTGCAAAACGAGCTTTTAATCCTCGAAAACCAAATCTTGAAAATCTCTAAAAAAGGAAAGTTTTTGAGTGATGGGATTGCTAGCGATTTATTTTTGGTGCAAGACCTCAAAGGTCTCAAAGACCTTTGAGGTCTGAGATTGTTGTATCTTTATTTAAAATTGGCGAATGAAAACTACAATTGAATTTAAAGGCAAATCACTTTGCGTTGATCTTTCCAAACCTTTGGATATCTCAATCCCTTTACAGGCTTCAGAAAAGAACCCATTGGCGTGGTATCAAAACGAACCCACAATAGAACCAGTAAAAATGGGCGATTGGACGGGAAAAGTTTCGGAAGGCGCTTCGGTTAATTTCAACAATGTGTTTTTCAATCCTCATGCGCACGGTACACATACGGAATGTTTTGGGCATATTTCAGTAGAATTTCATTCCGTAAACGAAGCTTTAAAAACTTTCTTTTTTATAGCCGAAGTAATTTCCGTGAAACCTGAAAAAATAGGCGAAGACGAAATCATTTCCGAAGAAAGCATCAAAAATGCATTAAACGGAAAAACCCCTGAAGCTATAATTATCAGAACTTTTCCGAACAATTCCGATAAAAAATCAAAACATTGGTCAGACACAAATTGGCCGTTTTTACATGAAAAAGCTGCGTTGTTTTTACGGGAAATCGGCGTGAAACATTTGCTGATAGATCTTCCCTCCGTTGATAAAGAAAGGGACGAAGGCAAACTTTTGGCGCACAAAGCGTTTTGGAACTATCCCGAAGCCCCGCGTGAAGATTGCACAATTACTGAATTGATCTACGTGAACCATTCAATTGAAGTTGGAACCTATTTGCTGAATTTGCAGATTGCGTCATTTCACAACGATGCCTCGCCCAGTAAACCTGTGCTTTATAAAATTGAAAATCCATGAAATGCCAATTAATAAATAATCCAGCCAAATATGTATATTATGGCATTCCATCTTCTTATTTATCAAATATTATATACGGATGAAAACAATTTTAAAAATTGAAGAGTTGGCGCAATTCATTTTGGGAATTGTTCTTTTTTCACAACTAGATTATGCGTGGTGGTGGTTTCCTTTATTACTACTTACACCAGATATTGGAATGTTCGGTTATTTGATAAACCCAAAAATAGGCGCTTTCACCTATAACCTTTTTCATCATAAAGCCATCGCGATTGCTATTGGTTTGACAGGGTTTTATATCGACAATTCTTTGTTAACTTTAATAGGTGTAATTTTGTTCTCCCACGCGTCGTTTGATAGAATTTTTGGCTATGGCTTGAAATATCCAGATAGTTTTAAAAACACGCATTTGGGCAGCATTGGAAAATAATATTATGGAATATCTATTTATTGGCTTGGCCGTTGGCGCCGTTTTGGCTTATTTCCTTTTCGCGCGTTTCGGAGCTGGCGGAAAAAAGGAAAAGGTCAGCACTCAGTCCGTTATTTTGATGGAAAAAATTCGCAGTGTCTGCAAATTCATTACTGTGGAAGGCGATTTTTCTGAAATTTTCTATTACGAAAATGTAAAGGACAAATGGCTAAACCTGCTATTGGGTAAAAAGAAAGCCTTGGTCTTGATTGAAGCAAAAGCGCACATTGGCTTCGACCTCACAAAAGTAAAAATGAATGCCGATACCAAAAACCGGACAATAATTTTAACCAATTTTCCTCAGCCCGAACTGCTTACCATTGAAACCGATTTTAAATATTATGATAAAACAGAAGGTTGGGCAAACCCTTTTACGGCAAGCGATTTGACTGATATAAACCAGGAAGCAAAAAAGCATATAGTAGATAAAATTCCTGGAAGTGGCTTGTTGAATGAAGCTTCAAAACAGGCTTTGGAAACCATTCAACTGATGGAAAAATTGGTAGAAACGATAAATTGGAAGCTGGATTATTCGGCCTTGTATGCAGCGGAAGAAAAGTCAAAGTTGAAACAATGAACATAGAGCAATTCAGGGAATATTGTATTTCAAAAAAAGGCGTCACCGAATCTTTTCCTTTTGATGAAAAAACGCTCGTTTTTAAGGTGATGGGCAAAATGTTTGCGCTCACAGGTTTGGAATATAATCCCGCTCAAGCTAATCTTAAATGTGATCCCGAACGCGCCGTTGAACTTCGGGAAGAGTACGACGGACTGATCAGACCGGGCTATCATATGAGCAAAGTGCATTGGAATACGGTGGAGTTGGAAAGAAATTTGCCGCACAATTTGATTTTTGAATTGATAGACCATTCCTATAATTTGGTTGTAAAAAGCCTCACCAAAAAACTACAAGCAGAACTCGTTTCGCTTTAATCGTAAAAAAATAAATGAGCCATCCTTCTGATTTTTACAAATTACAGATTGAAATCCATTCCGAAGAACTACAAAAATTAAAACGGAAACTCGCCGTTTCCAGTACCATTCGGCTGCTGGTTTTTTTGGCAGCTTGTTTTGCATTATATTTTTTCTACGGAAATACGAAAATTATTATTGCCACAATTGTACTCACAATTATAGCTTTCATTTATTTAGTTTCAAAACACAGCGGCCTTCAATACGAACGCGATTTAAAAAAAGCATTGATTGCGCAAAATGAAACCGAACTCGAAGTGCTCGATCGTGTTTTTCATCATTTGCCTTCCGGCGAAAAATATAAAGATTCGCTCCATTTTTACAGTCAGGATATTGATCTTTTTGGTCGTGGTTCTTTCTTTCAATATTTGAACAGAACAGCATTGGAAAGCGGTTCCGATTTTTTGTCGAAACTTCTCACGGAAAACAAAATCGATTCCATTCCCAAAAAGCAAAAAGCAATAACAGAACTTTCAGAAATGCCCAAATGGCGTCAACAATTTTCTGGCATTGCTTCTATGGTAAAAACTGAGGTTTCAGCCACCGAAGTTACCGATTGGTTGAAAGATTATAAAACCTTTGTCCCAAAATGGATAAAAACAGTTTCATTAGTTTTTTCAGTGGTTTCTCTTGGATTGATTGTGTTGAATTATCTCGATTTGGTTTCAGGCTACGCCGTTGGTGGTTGGTTCTTTTTGGGGCTTGCAATCAGCGGAAAATATTTGAAAAAGGTAAACGATCTTTCTTCCCATACCTCAAAAATACAGAGCACTTTTGAACAGTACCACAAACTTATTTTGGAAATTGAAACACAGAATTTTTCTTCGGAATTGCTTTCTGAAAAAAGAAATTTGGTGGTCAATTCTAACATAAAAGCTTCTTTAGTTTTGAAGAAATTTGCAAAACACCTCGATTCGCTCGATCAAAGAAGCAATATGCTAATTGGCGTAATTGCCAACGGTTTTATGCTCCGCGATCTTCACCAAAGTTATAATATTGAAAAATGGATTGAAGCACATAAAGAAAGCGTTCCCGCGTGGTTTGACGTCATTACTTTTTTTGATGCAAATAACAGTTTGGGCAATTTCAGTTTTAATCATCCCACCTACGTTTTTCCCAAAATTAATAACGATGTCCCCGTGCTAAAGGTAAAAGGGGGAGGGCATCCATTATTGAAAGAATTGACAATGGTTCGCAACGATTTCCAAATAAATTCTGAGGAATTTTTTATTGTTACGGGAGCGAATATGGCGGGAAAAAGTACTTTTCTGAGAACAGTTTCCCTTCAAATTGTTATGGGAAATATTGGCTTGCCGGTTTGTGCTGAAAAAGCTGAATACAGTCCAATAAAACTAATCACAAGTATGCGGACCACTGATAGTTTAACGGATGATGAATCCTATTTTTTTAGTGAATTAAAACGTTTGAAATTTATTGTTGATGAAATTAAAACCGACCGTTATTTCATCATTCTCGATGAAATTCTGAAAGGCACAAACAGCACCGACAAAGCCATCGGTTCCCGAAAATTTGTTGAAAAACTCGTTGCCAGCAATTCCACAGGAATCATCGCCACCCACGATTTAAGTCTTTGTGCTGCCGCAGAAGAATTGCCCGAAGTAAAAAATTATTTCTTCGACGCGCGGATTGAAAATGACGAACTCTTTTTCGACTATACTTTCAAGCCCGGTATTTGCCAAAATATGAACGCCTCTTTTCTGCTTAAAAAAATGCAGATTGTAGATTAATAAACATAATTCACCCAAAAACAGATAATTATAGTTTTTTTAATTACATTTATTATTACAATTCCTCACTCCTAGTTCTCATTTATTTGTCTTTTTTGTTTGGCCCCAAACATTGAAATAGTAATCAATTTTAATATTTATACTAATTTAATTTTATGGGATTATGAAAACAACCACCAACCTTAAGTTTATTGCAGTAGCATCAATTATGTTGCTATTGAATTTTAGTATGTTCGCTCAAAATGAAGCGAATCGTCCAAAATATCTCTCAGTCACAACGATGCACTGGAATATGGATAAAGAAGATTTCAGCATGGATGCATGGAAGGCGCTGGAAAAGGAATACCTGCAGAAAGTGACTATGAAAAACGAATATGTTACTTCAGCTTCCTATTACACTCACCTTTTTACGCCGGATAATTCCGAAGTGCTTTACGTGCGGACCTATCCATCTTGGGAAGCGATGGACAAAGCGACTGAGAGAAATGGTGAACTAGAAAGACAGGCCTGGCCCGATGAAAAAGCTAGAGACGCATTTTTTAAGAAACTTGATGATAATTTTTCGGTTAAGCATTCCGATGAAATTTATGCTCCCATAGATGGTGCCAAGTTAGTGCCACAGGACAACAACAAGGATTTGGTCATGTACGTTAGAAAAACGTATTTTACTTTTCCCGAAGATGGCTCAGAGAAAGAATTCGACGAAATGCGGGCCGAAAATTTCGCAAAGGTTGTTTCGCAAAACGAATACATTAAGGGCTACTACCCAAATGTTCATGCTTGGGGAAGTGACAAGACCGAATTTGTGGAAGCATTCTTCGTAGATTCTATGTGCGATATGGAAAAGATGTTTGACAGAAATGGTGAGTTGATTGACCAAGCCTGGACTGGGAAGGCCGGCGAAGAGAGGGGTAAAAAATGGGACAAATATTTTACAGGAATTCACGGTGATGCTGCTTATACTTTAGTAGCTGAACTTTCAAAATAAGACTTCTAAAATTATATTTTTCGGAAAAGGATGTTTTAAAAAGGCATCCTTTTTTTATATTTAAGAAGGACGTATTTTCGCGTATTGGCTGTTGTAAATATTGGCTACTAATGGATTCAGTAACACAAATTGTTTTGGGCGCCGCCGTTGGCGAAGCGGTTTTGGGGAAAAAAATAGGCAACAAAGCAATAGTTTTAGGTGCTATTGCCGGAACAATCCCTGATTTGGATGTTGCTGCAAACTATTTTACCGATACAGTTAGCGCCTTGGAAATTCATCGCGGATTTACACATTCCATCGTTTTTGCGGTTGTTTTCGGTCTGCTTTTTGGCTGGTTGCTCTCGCTTTGTGACAAACGGGCAAGTCTAAAGGAATGGTTTTGGTTTTGGTTTCTGTGTTTTGTAACGCATCCATTGTTGGACGCTCACACCACCTGGGGCACCCAGCTTTTTTGGCCGTTTGATCTTCGCTTGGCATATAAAAATATTTTCGTCATCGATCCACTTTACACTTTGCCGTTTCTGATATTTTTGATTTTGGCGATGTTTCAAAAAAGAGGAAGCATCAAAAGGCGAAGATTTAATAATCTCGGGTTGATTGTTAGCAGCGCATATATGTTGCTTACCTTAATTTTGAAGGGAATTACATATTCTAAATTTGAAACCGCGCTAAGGAATCAAAACATTGCATATTCGGCATTGGAAACCAAGCCAAGCCCGCTAAATACAATTTTGTGGACGGCAAATGTGGAAACAGAAGATGCATTTTTGATAGGCGATTATTCTTTTTTTGATACGAAACCAATCAAGTTTTTCCCACATCCAAAAAATCACGGAGCACTGGAAGCTTTGGCAGAAGAAGAAAAAGTGAAACGGCTTATAAAAATCACTAAGGGCTGGTACACCGTTTCTGAAAGACCCGATGGAATCTATTTAAACGACTTGCGTTTTGGGATGATGAGCGTAGATCAGCGCGCCGAGAAATATGCATTCAGTTTTCTGCTAGAAAAAGAAGGAAACAAACTAAAAGTTACCGAAGAACCAAAAGACACAAGCGATGGCAAAAAATTGCTATCAGCACTTTGGGAACGGATAAAGGGAAATTAGCAACTCAAATCTGCAATAATCTTCCATTCTCCTTCAATTTTTCGGAAGATAATTAAGAAGACTCCGTTTGCATTTCCTGCATCCCGAACCAAATGAAACTGGCCCATTATGTAATACGAATTTTCCTCAATTTTGGTAATGGCATCAATTGTAAACGAAAGATTTCCCGTGTATTCTTTTGAAGGATACCCTTTTTTGTAGTTATCTAATGTTTTTTGCCAACCATTTGTAATTCCTTTGCTCCCATAAAATTTTAAGGAATCGCTTTTCCAATAACCTTGCATAAAACCTTCAAGATCGTTTTGGTTCCATGCGTTTTCTTGGGTTTTCAATACAGAAAGAATTGCTTTTTTGTCCTCAGCTTCAGTTTGTGCCACTGTATTAAGGGTGGTAATAAAGCACAATAGTAGGATGCTTATTTTTTTCATAGGTTGATTATTTTGAATCCAAAGGATTCACATATTTATAGAAGAAAGATAATAAATAATAGGATGCAAGCTCGAAGGGTTCTTAACCAATATTTCGAAAAATAATCTATAAAGCTATTGTCCATTCGGGATATTTTGAAATGTCTTTCATCGAGGCTTTATTAAACAAGCATTCGAGACAATGTAAATAGAAAAATTTCCTATAAATTTACAATTAGAGCTACACCAAAAAACTTAAACCTCTAATCAAAAATTAATCTCTTGAACGATTCCAAAATAAATATTTCAGGCAGTTATTTAATCAAAGCGTTTCTAATTGTGGGAAGCATTTTAACGATTTTGTACATAGGGGCAACCCTTTTAGTGCCACTCCTTGTCGCTGCGATTATTGCGGTCTTGTTGGATAAACCGACCAAAAAATTAAACCAGTGGGGGGTGCCAAATTGGTTGTCCATTACGCTGTCCATTGTTTTGATGATGGTGGTATTTTCACTTCTCACTTGGCTGATAAGCTCACAGATAAACACCATGGCCGGGGATTGGCCCACCATAAAAGAAAAGGCAACCGAAAAACTGAACGGTCTATCGCAATGGGCCAACCAGCGGTTGAATTGGGACTATAAAGATTATATAGAAAACAACAAAAGATTGGTTCAAAAGGCGGAAAGTCTGGGGAAAGTTTTTCTCTCCTCAACAATAAGTCTGCTATCGCAATCGCTCATAATTTTTGTATATATCATCCTTTTGTTGATGCAGAAAAGAATGTTTATTAACTTTTTCAAAAAACTTTCCTCCAACCCTTCGGGAATGGCTTCAATTTTAAAGGGTTCCGCCAAAATTATAAGTAGCTACCTTTTGGGAAAAGGTAAAATTATGATTTTCCTTTTTGGTATTTACTATCTCGGTTTTACCCTTGGCTCTGTTCCCTATGCCTTGTTTTTGGCGTTGTTCGCTACGCTGTTTTCCATTATTCCCTATGTGGGCAATTTTATAGGGGGCGGCATTGCGGTAGTATTGTCATATATATATTCCGGAACTACTCCTGCGCTGATTGTGATTGGCGTGATTTCAGCGGCGCAATTGGTGGAGAATTATATTTTGACCCCGTGGATTATTGGGGATGAAACCAATCTAAACCCCTTCATTACGGTTTTTGGTGTTATTCTTTTTTCGGTGCTGTGGGGTATGGTAGGCGCCATTATTGCCCTGCCCATAATAGGCGTGCTAAAAGTAATCTTTGAAAACACTAAAGGGATGGAGGCCTATGCTTATTTAATTAAAAAAAATGATTCATAGTTCTATTATAAGACTCTGCGTCCTTTGTGACTTTGCGGTGGAATTTTTTACCGCAGAGTCGCAAAGAGTGCAGAGAAATTTAAAGTTAACTCAAAGCCATAAAATCCTCTCCAAAAACAGTTTTCAGCTTAACGATAAGCTCTTCCGCATTCTCTTTACTGAAAACCATCGGCGGTTTTATTTTTAAAACGTTGTGGTCTGGGCCGTCAATACTCATCAAAATACCGAGTTGTTTCATTCTGTTGGCTAAATAGGTTGCATTTTCCGGCAAAGGCTTCTTTTCTGAATCGTTCAGTTCAAATCCCAAAAACAATCCTTCACCGCGTACATCGCCAATTATTGGAAATTGCTTTTGAAGGTTTTTCAATTCATCCTTTAAAAATCCACCTACTTCCAAAGCGTTTTGCTGAAGGTTTTCTTCTTCAATAACTTCTAAAACCGCACGGCCAATGGCGCAGGAAACTGGATTTCCACCAAAGGTATTGAAATACTCCATTCCAGTATTGAACTTCTCGGCAACTTCTTTTGTACAAGCAACCACAGCTAGTGGATGGCCATTGCCAGCGGGTTTACCCATCGTTACAATATCTGGCAGAACGTCGTAAAGTTCAAATGCCCAAAAGGTTTTGCCCATCCGTCCGAAGCCTGTTTGCACTTCATCTGCAATGCAAATACCGCCAGCTTCGCGAACGTGTTTGTAAACCTCTTTGAAATAATTTTTTGGCGGAACAATCTGTCCGCCGCAACTGATCATACTTTCACCAATAAAGCCTGCTATTTGCTTGTCTTTGGCTTTTAAATTTTGGATGATTTCCTTTGAATGATTTGCATAATCAATTCCGCAATTTTCTTCAGAATATTTTCCTCGGAAGGAATCTGGAATTGGAAGAATGTGTGTGGTTTCAGGCTTTGTAAAACCGCCTTTTCCTTCAAATTTATAGGAACTTACGTCCATCGCGGAGTTTGTATTTCCGTGGTAGCCAACTTCAATTGCCAAAATATCTTGGTTTCCAGTTATGGTTTTCGCCATTCGCAGCGCAAGTTCGTTGGCCTCGCTGCCAGAATTCACAAAGTGGATTACTGATAAATGAGGCGGCAATTTTTTCAGCAAAGCTTCCGCGTAAGTGATGATTTCTTCGTGCAAATAACGGGTATTCGTGTTCAAAACCGCCATTTGTTTTTGTCCGGCGGTAACTACCTTTGGATGCTGATGGCCTACGTGATTGACATTGTTTACTGTGTCCAAATATTTTTTGCCTTCCGCATCAATCAAATAAACACCTTCCCCGCGGACTATGTGCAACGGTGTGTCATACGAAAGACTTAAGCCTTTTCCGAGGTGTTCTTTTCTGAAATTGATCAGTTTTTCAGAGGATTGAACATAGTTGGTTTTTAAATTTTTTACTTTGAAAAGCAGATTCGGGTCTGGGCATATTCCCTTCCAAATGGGTAATTGGTTAAAATATGTTACGCCCGGAAAATCAATTTTATAATCGAGCATCGAGAGCATAATCTGAAAATGAAGGTGTGGTGCCCAAACGCCGTTTTCGTTTTCATTTCCCAAATAACCGATGCGGTCTCCTTTTTTCAGTTGTGTTCCTTCGGAAATATTTTTGATACTTTTTAGGGAAAGATGTCCGTAAAGTGTGAAGAATTCCACGTTTTCAAACCTGTGTTTTAAAATAATCAATCCGCCGTATTCTTTATATCCAGCGTCGTTTACAGCGGTTATGACTGTTCCGTCAAATAATGCGTGGACTGGGGTTTCTGCGGGTAGCCAAAAGTCAATTCCTAAATGAATAGTTCTGCTTTCGGGGCCGTTATTGCCTTCTTTATCGTAGGAGGAAGCAGTGTAAAGTGGGCGCGGCTCACAGTATCCGCCAGCGATTACTTTTGATGGATTTTCTTTTTGAAGTTGCTCAATTTTAAATTGAAACAAATCGAGATTATTGAAATCATTTTTGCTGCCAATCCAAGTACTTGCGGGGCTTAAATCGAGCAAGTGGATTTCATCTTTATCAATCGTCGGGAATAATTCTGAAAGCTGAAAAGTATTTTTTGAAGCCCAATTTTCAAAGTCTTTAGCTTTTGGATGGGTTTCCATTTCGCAAACATTTCGAAAAGAATAATAAGCGAAACTTTCATTTAAATTAAACCATTTTTCCAGCAAATCCCACGCGGGTTTTTCGCTGATAAAATAATATGGATGGACTTCTTCTTTTTCCTCCCTTTTCAGCGAAGCGCTTGTAATGGTTATAACCAAACGCATTCCCACCAGAGTGTACAAACATTCAAGTTCCTCTTCCGAAAATTTGTAATGTGTATTGTATCTTTTAACTACTTCCAAAGCCGCCGAAAGCGGATCGGGCAAATCCATAATTGCGTATGCCAAAACAATGGCGAGGTCGTTGATGGTTTGGGTGAAAATTGAGTCGCCAAAATCAATTAATCCTGTTACTTTTCCCGCCTTCGCAAATGCTTCGGTGGACAAAGGGACCAAAATGTTGTAATCATTTAAATCGTTGTGAACAATGCTCTTTGGAAGGATTTCGTATACCTTTTGAATTTCTTCTAAACGATTTTGAAAGTAGTGCAAAATATCCTTTTGTTTTCCAGTGAAGCGATTTATATGTTTTGAAGTCCAAGCTGAATTCGCTAAATCCCAATCCAGATTTCTGTGTGCGGCGGGGTGTTCAAAATCTTGCAATGCTTTTGTCAAACTGCCGGCAGCTTCGCCCAAACTGTTTCGTAAACTTTCTGTTTTTGGATTTACAGTTGCCCAAAGGCGCCCGGGAAGCCAACTTAATACTCTTGCGGTTTTATTATTTTGAAGTTTAGTAAGCG
The DNA here is from genome assembly GCA_038212575.1 of Flavobacteriales bacterium. Taxonomy (GTDB): domain Bacteria; phylum Bacteroidota; class Bacteroidia; order Flavobacteriales; family Flavobacteriaceae; genus Aequorivita. The sequence goes on along the minus strand of JBBQUI010000024.1, from coordinate 1,067 downwards.
GTTTTCCTTCTTTGTTTGAAACAACTTCGGAAAGCGAAATGGCAAGATTTTTCGTTGAAAGATGTTTCAAAACTTGAACTTGAAAATCCAATTGTTCGGAGTTTTCTTCAGAAGAAATTTTTAAAAGGAAATGATTGCCAGATTCGGTTTTCAACAAAAAGTTTTCGTCAACGTAGCCATCAAGTTTTGAGGCTTCAGCAGAAATGTTGTAATGCTCGCGGACAATTTTTGAAGCTTGTTCAGTGGTGATTTTGGACATTGTTTATTATAATTATTTGATAAACAATATTACTGAATATAGAGTGAATTTCCCCCTCCGTCATTTCATTTTGTGTAAAACAAAACGAAATGCCACCTCCCCCTGTCAGGGAAGGAACTTTTTAGTTTTCATTCTCAACTTTTCAACTCACAGACTTATCGACTAAAGAACACTTTTCTGCTTTTTATAAAAAGCATCTGCCTGCATCTGCATCAATTCGCGAGCTTTTTTGCGTTTGTAATCGTAGAGTTCCTGTTCTTCGGCAATGTCTGCATACACTCTGTTGTTTATGTCGCGGTCTGTTGTTACAAGCACATCGCGTTGGGTTTTCTGTTGGGTTACCCAAGACTTTAATGCGCTTTCCTGTTCTTCCAGCTTTAAATCGTAAGCGCCTTTGGGAGATAAAAGTTTAGCGAGTATCGGAGAGGTTTCAATAGCCAGAAACAATAAAAAGATAAAAAGGGAAGGCAACCAAGGAAGTTTGTTTAAAGCATTTACGCGTGCCATCAAACCATCAAAGCCGTCGATTATGGGTTGGGTGTCTGCTACTTTTGTTTTGTATTCTGTGGCGAGGGTTGTTATTTTTGCTTCGGCTGCCGTAATCTTTTCGGCGTTGGTTTTTTTGAGTTCGGCTAAGGCTGCGAGCTCGGCGTCGTGTTTTTCGCGTTTTTCTTTATATACTGGGCCTTTGCCTAATTTTTGAGTGCCAGAGGTTCCTTCTGCTTCGGAGATGTAGGTACTGTAAAGCGCGTTTACTTCGGTTTCTTTGTCGGTTACTTCCTTTTTTAAACCTGCAATTTCAGTATCT
>JBBQUI010000023.1:0-25413 GCA_038212575.1 Flavobacteriales bacterium | reverse complement strand
TTTTGAATTGTTTGAAAGCGCAACAGCCTCTTCCACTGTTTTAAAAGTTGTTACAGAAAGTGCAGGGCCAAAAGTTTCTTCTTTAAAAACAGTCATGTTTTTGGTAACATTTGTGAGTATTGTTGGTTCAAAATAGGCGCCTTGCCGCTTTCCTCCTATTTCCAATTTTGCGCCAGCTTTTACAGAAGCGTTTACCTGTTTTTCCAAATCCTTTGCTAGATCTTCCCGAGCTAAAGTTCCAACATAAGTTTCCTCGTCCATTGGGTCGCCACTTTTTAGTTCACGGACTTTTACCACCATTTTTTCTATAAACTCTTCTGAAATAGATTCGTCAATAATCAACCGTTTACCGGCAATACAGCTTTGCCCGGTATTCTGAAAACGAGCCTGTACACAGGTTGCTATGGTTTTTTCAATATCGCAATCTTTCATAACGACCAAAGCATTATTTCCTCCTAATTCTAAAACCGTTTTCTTAATATTTTTCCCAGCAATGGAAGCTACGGAAGAACCTGCTGGACCGCTTCCAGTGAGTGTTACTGCCTTCACTTTTTCGTTTTCAATTACTTCCTCCACCGCATCGCTACCAATCAATAACGTGGTGAAACAATTTTCTGGAAAACCTGCTCTCTTGAAAATTTTTTCAATATTTAAAGCATTTCCAAAAACGTTTGAAGCATGCTTTAAAATCCCTATATTTCCAGCCATCAGTGCTGGTGCTGCAAAACGAAAAACCTGCCAAAACGGATAGTTCCAGGGCATAATTGCGAGCACAACTCCCAAAGGTTCATAGCTCACATAACTTTTGTAGGCATCGGTTTTTATTACTTCATTTTGAAGTTGTTTTTCAGCGTTTTCAGCGTAATATTCACACACCCACGCGCATTTTTCAACTTCGGCAATGGCTTGTGAAATTGGTTTGCCCATTTCAAGTGTCATCGTTTCGGCGTATTCTTTTTTGTTTTTCTTTAATTCCGAAGCTGCAGCAAGCATTAGCTTTTTTCGCTCGGGAAATGAAGTTTCACGCCAGCTGTAAAAACGCTTGTTAGCTTTATCAATAATTTCCGAAACTTCTTTCTTTGAGTGGTTTTTATATGTTTTTAGTTCCTCACCAGTATAAGGGTTCATTGAAGTTGTTGTTGCCATGATTTTTCTTTTAAAAGTATTGAAAACATTGACAACAGCGTAATCGATTAAGACGATTTTAACGCGAAGATTGTTGAAAATAAACCCGTGAAACAATCGTTAACTTCTACCTATTGTAATACATTTGCGAAAATCTTTTTAAAATGAAAAATATAGCACTTTCTCATATACACGAACATTTAGGCGCCAAAATGGTGCCATTTGCGGGTTATAATATGCCCGTTTCATACGAAGGCGTAAACGCCGAACACGAAATCGTCCGAAAAGGGGTTGGAGTTTTTGATGTTTCGCATATGGGCGAATTTTTGATTACTGGCCCAAAAGCATTGGATTTAATTCAAAAAGTATGCAGTAACGATGTCTCAAAAATTGTTGACGGGCAGGCGCAGTACAACTGTCTTCCCAATGAAACAGGCGGTATTGTTGACGATTTGATCGTTTACCGCTTAGAAGCCGATAAATGGTTGCTAGTAGTAAATGCTTCAAATATTGATAAAGACTGGGATTGGATTTCAAAGCACAACACCGTGGGTGCTGAAATGCGCAATCTTTCCGAAGATTACTCGCTACTTGCCATTCAAGGTCCAAAGGCTATTGAGGCAATGCAATCAGTGACTTCCGAAGATTTAAGTGCCATAAAGTTCTATCATTTTAAGGTTGCCGATTTCGCAGGAATTGATCACGTAATCATAAGTGCAACCGGATATACCGGAAGCGGTGGTTTCGAAATTTATTGTAAAAACAGCGAAGTGGAACAGGTTTGGAACAAAGTGATGGAAGCCGGAAAGGAATTCGGCATTAAACCCATTGGTCTTGCCGCCCGCGATACATTGCGATTGGAAATGGGCTTCTGCCTTTACGGAAACGACATTAACGATACCACTTCGCCCTTGGAAGCTGGACTGGGCTGGATTACAAAATTTACGAAAGATTTTGTCAACTCAGAGAATTTGAAAAAGCAAAAAGAAGAAGGTGTAAAAAGAAAACTTATCGGTTTTGAATTGAACGAACGCGGCATTCCACGCCATGATTATGAAATTGTTGATAAAGATGGCAATAACATTGGTATAGTTACCAGCGGTACGATGGCGCCTTCCTTAAACAAAGGAATCGGAATGGGATATGTAACCGTTGAAAACAGTGCTCCGGAAACTGAAATATTTATTCAAATAAGAAACAAACCCGTTGCGGCGACGGTTGTGAAAACCCCATTTTACAAAGGTTAATGCAGAATTACCAAGCTATATTAGAAGAAATTTACGAGTCACTCAAAAAAGTTGAAAACACGGGGGAAGTTGCCAGTTATATTCCAGAATTGGCAAATGTTCCAAAAGATAAGTTCGGAATCCATTTGCAATTGATTACTGGTGAAAACTACGCTGTTGGTGATGCTTCCGAAAAATTTTCAATCCAAAGTATTTCAAAAGTGCTGTCACTTGCCAAAGCTTTTCAATTGGTTGGGAATGATCTTTTGGAGCGCGTTGATGTGGAGCCTTCGGGAAACCCTTTCAACCATCTTTCGCTTTTGGAACTTGAAAATGGAATTCCCAGAAATCCGCTAATTAATTCTGGAGCCATTGTGATTGCTGATATTTTGCTTTCCCATCTAAAAAATCCAAAAGAAGATTTTTTGAATTTTGTGAGGGAATTGACGCACGATGAAACCATTTCATTTAGTGAAAAAGTAGCCGAATCAGAAAGATTGACCGGTTTTAATAATTACGCTGCGGCCAACCTTTTGAAGGCCTATGGAAATCTTCACAATGAAGTGGAAGATGTTTTGGATTTTTATTTCCATCAATGTTCGATAATGATGGATTGCAGACAACTTACCAACGCTTTTTTCGTTTTTGCTAATAAGGGAAAATGTTTAAAGAATATTCAACATTTAACTGCAAGCCAAGTAAAACGAATCAATGCAATAATGCTTACTTGCGGGTTTTATGATGAGGCCGGTGAGTTTGCTTTTGAAGTTGGTTTGCCAGGAAAAAGTGGTGTTGGTGGTGGTATCGTAGCACTTTTGCCACACTGCTTCACTATTGCAACTTGGGCGCCAGCATTGAATGCAAAGGGAAATTCATATTTGGGCATGCAGGCTTTGGAACAATTCACCACAAAAACGAAACTATCCATTTTTTAAGAAATTTTCGGAAAGGATTTAAATGAAGAAGAAATTAGAAAAACAGCGAATTTTGATTTTGGGTGGTAGCGGCTTTATTGGCAATGCAATCTACAAAGAGCTTCTCTCCTATTTTGAAGTTCACTGTACCTACTGCAAACAGCTCGGTGCCTTTTCAGAAAATCAGGTTTTCCATAATTTTTGTGTGGAAGAGAATTCGATGCTTTTGTTGCTGAATAAAATCCAACCCACGATAATAATTTCGGCAATAAATGGCGATTTCAAAAGTCAATTTGAAGCGCATCAACAAATCGTGAATTATGCCTTAATTAATGAAGATTGCTCTGTTTTTTACATTTCTTCGTCGGAAGTATTTGATGGGAAATTTAGGCATCCTTCATATGAAAATGATGTTACATTGTCGGAAACTGCTTCGGGAAAATTTAAAATTTCAGTTGAAAAATTATTCTTGGAAACCATTCCACAGCAAACTGCAATTATAAGGTTACCGATGGTTCTTGGTATCAACTCACCCGAAATTCTGCATTTAAGGCAGTGCATTCGTCATCAAGCTACTTTTGAGGTTTTTCCAAATTTGATAATTACCACCACGACAATCAATAAAGTTTGCCAACAGATTCATTATATAATCAACCAATCGCTTCGTGGAATTTTCCATTTGGCGAGTAATGATATGGTACACCATGAAGATCTTTTTCGTGAGATCACTTCAAAAATGGGCGATAAAATGCCTATCTTTAAAAGTGTTTTTAGTAGTAATGAGGACAGATATAATGTCATTCTTCCGAAGGAAAACAAATTACCAAATCTGAACCAAATTACTGTTTCACAGGTTATTGAAGAATGTAGCCTAAACGAAGAGATTATATCAATTAAATAAAAAAATAACAGATGAAAGCATTATCAGAAAAACAGATCAACGAAAAATTAAAAGAATTTGAAGGCTGGGATTACCACGAAGGCGCCCTACATACTATTTTTGAATTTGAGGATTTTAAGGAAGCGTTTTCCGCAATGACCCGAATTGCCTTTGAAGCCGAAAAATTACAACATCACCCAGAGTGGAGCAATGTTTACAATTCCTTGGAAATCTATCTATCTACGCACGATGCAGATGGTGTGACTGAAAAGGATTTTGAGCTTGCAAAGATTATTGATGATCTAATAGGTTGAACTTCCAAATCACAAGCACCAAATTCCAAATAAATTCCAAAAATCAAGCGCCAAAATCCAAAAGGTTTAGATGTTGAATTTTGTAAGTTGGAACTTCGGTTTTGGAATTTGTAATTTTTTATATTTGATTCTTCTATTTTTAGAAATAAATAATAAATAACAATAGATAATAATTTTTATGGGAAGAGCTTTTGAATTCAGAAAAGCAAGAAAAATGAAGCGTTGGTCTGCGATGTCCAAAGCTTTTACGCGTATCGGGAAAGATATTGTAATGGCCGTAAAAGAAGGCGGTCCCGATGCGGACGCCAACTCTAGGCTGCGTGCGGTAATCCAAAACGCCAAAGCGGTAAACATGCCTAAAGAAAACGTGGAACGCGCCATAAAACGTGCCAGCGACAAAAGTTTAGGCGATTTCAAAGAAGTTCTTTTCGAAGGCTACGCACCGCACGGCATCGCTATATTGATTGAAACCGCAACCGATAACAATACACGAACTGTAGCAAATATTCGTAGTTATTTCAACAAATGTGATGGTAGTTTGGGAACTTCTGGTTCCGTTTCATTTATGTTTGACCATACGTGTAACTTCAGAATAAATCCGGAAGGGTTGGATATCGAAGAACTGGAACTGGAATTGATAGATCACGGCATTGATGAAATTTTTGAGGATGAGGATGGAATAATAATCTACGCGCCTTTCGAAAGTTTTGGTTCCATTCAATCTTATTTGGAAGAAAACAAAATTGAGATTCTTTCTTCAGGGTTTGAACAAATTCCGCAGGTCACCAAAAAATTGACTGCGGAGGAAGCTGCTGATGTGGAAAAACTTTTGGAAAAAATAGAAGAAGATGATGACGTGCAGAACGTTTATCACACTATGGAGGAATCCTCGGAAGAATAAAAATCCATTTCATATCAATAAAAAATGCCATCTGATTTATATCAGATGGCATTTTTTATTGATTTATAAGAAGTATTACCGATCTATGTAGAATAAAGATGAAGCCCCAGAAAATTCTGAACTTATCGTTGGCACTAAATTACCTCCAGCACCAATTTCATTAAAAAATAATACTTTCCCACCACCATTTGCTCGTTCAGCGATAAAGACTGTCTGGCTTGGACTATCATATTCTACTGAAACAGGATTTCCAAGTTGTGTTAATGCTCCTGAAACTCTCACTTGATTTCCAGAAAAGGTAAGGGTTCCCCCATTTGGAGTTGCATCAAATTTTGTTACAAAACCATTGATAAAATTGAAACCACCATCACTTTCATTTGTTGCATCAGCAATATCAGTAAGAACTACAAATCCTCCATCTTCAGTTATTCCGTGGGTACGGGTAATTCCTTCTATAGTAATTTGTTTATCTGGCGTTGCTGTAACATCTGTGGTGTATGTTGAAATGAAGTTTTTCAATACAGCCACATCCGCAGTTTTATCAACAACGGAGTAAAGATCGTTTCCAATTAGTTGAATTCCCCAAACGGCATAATTCACGGTTACGATATTACGGAGGTTATATCCACTGGCATCTCGTTTAAATACAAAAAACCTTCCATCTTCAGTATTCGGGTCTCCGTCAACATCCGCATTGTCTGACACAATATATATATCGTCTTTAACAGCTATATCACGCGGACTTTCCAAAACGGAATCACTTGAAAGAAACAGGTTTAATGTATTACCGTTTTCGGTATTTTCGACACCGGAATAGGTATTTACTGTAGATTGTGTTCTTGAAACCACAGAAAGTTCGTCTGCATCATCGTCATAATATACACCCTCATTATCGTCAGATCCTGTTAATATTGAACTTAGAAAAATACCGTTTGAAGTAAAATTATAGACAGCAATAGCCTTGTTAGTATTACTTGTAGCATAAACAGTAGCTAAAACAGGAAGTGGTACTGGGTCTCCACTTCCTGTTCCATCATCTTCATTGCTGCATGAAAGCAGTAAGAATGTTATAGAAAAAATGGGGATTAAAAATTTTATATTTTTCATAATCAGTTTTAAATTTTAAGCATAATTAGTGATAAGATTTTAGTTATTTTTAAAAAATTTGAATGCTTAACTAATTTTTAACAACAAAGATTGACTTTCAAATAGTTAACTATCAAAATATAATTTCATTTAACAGACTTTTAATTAAGAATATTCTTTCTTTTTTCCAACGATACCCTTATAAAAAGAACGCAATTTAATCGTGTCTTCGTCTATATTTCCAGTTGGATAAAAAGCTTTATTAATTAATACTTTTTTTGTTAGATAATCAAAAGCAACACAGATAATAGGAACATTAGCTGCCGCTGCAATATAATAATAACCCGTTTTCCAAATCAATACTTTTTTTCGGGTACCTTCGGGTGACATTGCCAAACGGAATTCATCTTTCTCTTTAAAAATTTGGGCAATTGCTTCTACCTTGTTTTGGCCGGGCGTTCGGTCTAGCTTCTCGCCTCCTGTCCAGCGGAAATACCAACCAAAAGGCCATCGGAATAATTCTTTTTTAGCGATATAATTAATCTGCGTTTTTGTCAATCTACGCGTAAATAACCCAAGGTAAAAATCATGCCAACTAGTGTGCGGAACTACAATTATAACAGCTTTTTTAACAGTTGGATCAAAAGCACCATCAATGTGCCAGCCCATTATTTTTTCAAAAACAAATTTTGTGATTCCCATAAAAAGGCAATTTTTTGAAATTACATTTTTTGGTAAAGTTCTCTCAGTTTTTCGCGTGTAATTATGGTTTCCCAATTACCGCCCAATGCATTTTCCCAAAGGGGAACCATTCCCATTGCTACTGTTATCATGGTATCCATCTGCTCCTCCGAAAGGTTTTTGCAGATGCCCTGCGGAATTTCCACACCATGCTTTTCTACCATATTTTTAAAAAGTGCCACATCTTTTGGATAAAATTCTTCCAAATATTGAAAAACGATACAGTTTCCTACCCCGTGCTTTGTTCCTAAAACGTAGCCAAGCCCATAGCTCATTGCATGTGCAACACCTACTTGCGAGTACGCAATGCTCATTCCGCCGTGCCAAGAGGCCATCATCAATTTGGCGCGTGATTGTTCTTCGGAAAGGGAATCCCCAAAAAATATTTCCATGCAAAGATCATATGCCTTTTCGCCATAACTCTGGCTGAATGCATTCAAAAACGTGCCATTTAGCGATTCCACACAATGAATAAAACAGTCCATTCCCGTAAAAAACCATTGATTTTTGGGAACACCTTTGGTGAGCTCTGGGTCAAGTATTACTTGGTCGAAAGGCGTAAAATCACTGTTAATACCTAATTTTCGTTCTGGGCCTGTTAAAACGGTTGTTCGGGAAACTTCGGCACCGGTCCCGGAAATTGTTGGTACTCCCACGTGATAAACAGCTTTTTGTTTCACCAAATCCCATCCTTGATAATCGGCAGCGCTTCCTTTATTTGTGAGCATTATGGAAACTGCTTTAGCCAAATCCATCACAGTGCCGCCCCCAATGCCTATAATTCCCGAGGGAGTATGTGTGAATTCAGCTTTAATATCCTTCACTAAATTGTCCACTTGGGAAGTTTTTGGCTCTTCTTCTGCAGAAACAAAAATTAATTTGTCATTGAAACGAAGTTTTATTCTATCCAAAAATTCGCCATTTCCTTTAAAAACATCATCCACCAAAAATATGAAAGGCGCTTTCTCTTGTTTTTGTGAAGAAAGAATTGATGAAAGTTGATCAAAACATCCTTCGCCAAAAACCACTTTTGGAACCATTGGGAAATTTCGAAATTTGTTGTTCACACTGTCGGGCTTATTTTCTTTTAAAATTTCATTAGCCTTTACAAGATCTTCTGGCGTATCAATTTCAACACCCGTGGTATTTGAAACGGCCATTTTTATATTTTTTCCATATTCCAAATAGCGGATACACTCTATTTTTTCAACTGCTTCCAATGAACGCATTGGCAAGCGATAAAAATCCATAATAGCTTGCTTTCTGAAGGCATATATACCCTTGTGTTTATAATATTGAATATCCACATTTTTATCTCTGGGATATGGAATCGGCGAACGCGAAAAATAAAGCGCGAAATTATTTTTATCAACAATTACTTTTACGCAATTGGGATCGCTAATCTCCTTCCAGTCATGAATTTCGGTCATCAAAGATGCCAAATCTATTTTGTCTGCATCGGGTTCATTGAATACGGCAAGTACTTTTTCCAGCCCTTCCCTACTTGTGAAAGGCTCGTCTCCCTGCACGTTCACAACAATATCCACGTCCATATTTTCAACAGCTTCCGCAATACGATCACTACCACAGTCGTGCTCTTTTTGGCTCATAATGGCCTTTCCGCCGTTCATTTCAATTTCCTGAAAAATAACGTCGCTGTCCGTAACTACATAAACTTCATCAAATAGGTCTGTGGCTTTCGCCGCTTCATAAGTTCTTACTATCACGGGCTTTCCACCCAAATCCTGCATTAATTTTCCTGGAAACCTGGATGCGCCGTATCGCGCGGGAATCATTGCTATTATTTTCAAGACAAAGTTTTTAAAATGAATTCAAAAATAAGAAGATTAAGTTCTTGGCAATCTTTTTTTTCGAAGCTTTTTATAAAACCTGAAAATTACGAAAAACAGGAACAATACCAATACAAATGCTATAATCGGCACAAAAATAGAAGCGATTGCTATGACAATGGAAGTACCCGTTTCCACGGTACTCAAAACAGGATTTGCAATCCCTCCCGTTGTAGCGCTGGAGGTAAGTCGTGCTGCGGAAGCATTCCCTTTTATTGCCGCTGCGGTCCCGCCGCCAGCTATAATAGCCAAGACCCAAGTTATCACGGGGCTCAAATCTGTAACCGTGGCAACCATAACTGCAGTACCGGCCAAAGTTGCCAATGGTAAAGCGATTGTGTCCAACAAATTATCAAACCACGGAATGTAATAGCCAAAAATTTCAACCAAAGTAGCGACACCCATAACAATAACTGCAGTGAGACTTCCAACCCATTGCCAACTTTCATTAAGGGGAATAACTTCATAATATCCAGCCAAACTTAAAATCAATAAGGGTAAAAACACACGAAAACCAACGGCCGCAGCAAGACCCAAGCCCAGAAAAATACTGATTATTATATCGAACGTTTCCATAATTAGTCGATGAGTTTGTGAGTTTAGATTCTTAGATTCTTAGATGGTTATAAAAAAATATCAAAATAGCAACTTCATACTTTTTACGCGCACTGACTACTGAATAAACTAATCTACAAAAAATTCGTCCTTAAAACCTATTAAGTACAATTTTTCACGGGCCCGCGTTACAGCGGTGTAAAGCCAGCGCAGGTATTCTTTGTCAATTCCGTTGGGAAGATACGGCTGTTCCACAAAAACGGTATTCCATTGCCCACCCTGACTTTTGTGACACGTTATGGCGTAGCTGAACTTCACTTGAAGTGCATTAAAATATTTGTTATTTTTTACTGCCAAAAACTTCTTGTATTTAGATTTTTCTGAGGCGTAATCTTTCATTACTTCTTGATATAGTTTGTTTGATTCATCATAAGTGAGCGAAGGGCTTTCGGAAGTTAGCGTATCCAAAAGAAGCACCGTTTCCAAAGGTTTCATATTGGGATAATCCACCATTCTGATTTTCACTTCGGCAAAGCGAAAACCGTATAATTCCTTAAAAGCGAAAATCTCCAAAACCTCTGCAATATCACCATTGGCAATAAAACCAGCTTCACTGGCATTGTCCACCCAAAAATAATTATTCTTTACGACCATTAAATAATCGCCTGCCGAAAGTTCCGATTCCTGAAAAAGTATGCGTTCGCGTATGCTTTGATTGTAAAGGTTTGCTCTTTTGTTGGATCGAACAATTATAACTGTGTCTTCATTTCCCAAGGAAGAATAACTGTCATTTATGGCGTCCATGATTTCCTGTCCATCAACAGGGCGAATAATATCGGGGAAATTGGTTCCAGAAAATTTAAATGTTTCATATAATTCATTGTCCAAACATTCCCTGATTCTGGTGGCGTTCTCTAAAATACCGCTGTCTTTTTGTTGGCGAACCACTTCGTCCAGTTCTAACATTATAACTTCGCGGTTGTATTGGTTTTCCAAAACCCTTGCATCAAGCGCAGGACTTATGGAAAGATGCACAGGCGGTAATTGAGCCGAATCGCCTATTAACAAAAGCTTACAATTGTTTCCACTGTAAACATATTGCATCAAATCGTCCAGCAATGATCCGTTTTCAAAAAGTTTTGAATCTTGATTGATGTCTGGAATCATCGAGGCTTCATCTACTATAAAAATTGTATCGCGGTGTTTGTTTTCCTGTAAAGTGAAGGAAACGGAGCCTTTTTCACTTTTGGGAAAATATATTTTTTTATGAATTGTAAAAGCTTGCTTATTGGAATAATTACTGATAACCTTAGCTGCCCTTCCCGTTGGTGCCAAAAGCATCGAACGTTTTTTCACTTTTGTTAGGTTTTTCACTAAAGAACCTACAATGGTAGTTTTTCCTGTACCTGCGTAGCCTTTCAGTAAAAAGGTTTCATTTTTGTTCGTGCTCAGCACAAATTTCGCCAACAATTGAAGTGCAATATCCTGCTTTGTAGTGGTAGTATGAGGAAAATCATTTTTTAAAAAACCGTAAAATTCTGATACATTCATCATTCGCTGCTGTCAATGAGGGTTTAAAGATAGGTATGATTTTTTCGCAATATACTTTTACGAACAAAAAAAAATTGTAGATTTGCGATAGACCTTTTAGTAAATCAACACTTAAATAATATCAATAATGAAATTAGTAATTCAGATTGTTCTTTGGATTGTCATCATCTTTTTGGGCTGGAAACTGTACAACTCCGTTATGGGCCCGGTAGAATTTAATAACGTTAAAGAAGCGCGATACGCCAAAGTTATTGAGAATTTAAAAGATATTCAAGCTGCAGAGTTGGCACACAAAGAAATTACAGGAAGCTTTACCGGAGACTGGGATAGTTTGGTTCGTTTTATTGATACCGCCAAGTTTGCCATTACACAAAGACGTGACACAAGTTATGCCGATGTTGCTAAAAACAAAGCTTTTGGAATTAGCGAAGGTTATTTTCTTGAAGAATCCTTGATTGATACCTTGGGTTTCACTCCTGTTAGGGACTCACTTTTCGGAAAAACTGATAGATACAAAACAATGATGAATGTGCCCGTGGAAGGTGTAAACGCCAAGTTTGATCTTAAAGCTGGGAAAATTGTGAGAAATGACGCTACATATTCTGTATTTGAAGCGAAAGTTTCAAAAGACGTAATATTGGGCGACCTTAACAAAGACCTTTTGGCTCAAGAAAAACAAGTTCAATCAGTAGATGGCGTTAATGGACCAGACATCAAAGTAGGTTCTTTGGAAGATGTAAATACTTCCGGAAACTGGCCAAAAATTTATGATGCTGCAAAAAACAAATAACATACAAAATACATTACAACATAGACTGTCCGTTCAAGTTTCTTTGAACGGGCTTTCTTTTTTGGTAACAAATCCTAAAAGTAAAGAAACAGAATTTTTCCTTGAAAAAATGCTGGACCACAGCACTACGCCAGAGGAATTGTTGATGGATATTGAATCTGTAATGTTCAAAAACGATATTCTAAACTCAAACTTTTCCGAAGTATCCATTATCTATTCAACACCTATTTATAGTTTAGTTCCTGCCTCACTTTTTGATGAAACAAAGGCCAGCGAATATTTGAAATTCAATTCAAAAATATTGGCTAATGATTATATGGCGCACGATGTTTTGGAAAACCTAGACATTGTTGTGGTTTATGTTCCTTTTATGAACATCAACAATTTTTTCTTTGAAAAATATGGCTCTTTCAATTATTACCATTCCACGACGGTATTGCTAAAAACCATATTTGAAACGGAAATATATACGCTTCCGAAAATGTATTTACACTTTCAGAAAAATAGTTTCGACTGTATTGTTTTGAAAAACGGAGAACTTCAACTTTGCAACAGTTATACCTACAAAACTCCTGAAGATTTCATCTATTACACCCTTTTCTGTATGGAACAGTTAAACCTGAATCCCGAACATCTCCCTGTAATATTTTGTGGTGATATTGAGAAAGGAGATGATAACTACAAAATTGCCTATACCTATATCCAAAATATTGAGTTTTCAGAAACAAATACTTCGCAAATAAAGATTGATACCGAAAATAAAGTTCACCGTCATTTCATTTTACAAAACACCCTCTAAATGCGTATAATTTCCGGCATCTATAAAGGAAGAAGACTAACCGCCCCAAAAAACTTACCCGTTAGGCCAACGACCGATTTTGCAAAAGAAGCAATTTTCAATATTCTGCGCGTTCGGTATTTTTTTGAAGAAATTACAGTGCTGGATCTTTTCAGTGGCACTGGAAACATAAGCTTTGAATTTGCCTCGCGCGGCGTGCCGAATATAACTTCAGTTGATGCTCATTACGGTTGTGTTCAGTATATCAATAAAATTTCCGAAGAATTCTCCTTTCCAATTACAGCAATAAAATCTGACGTAAACAAGTATCTGCAAAACGCTTCCGGAAAATTCGATGTTATTTTTGCAGACCCACCGTATGACTTTACAGCAGAAGTTTTAAAAGATTTAACACAAGAAGTTTTCAATAATTCTTTGTTGAATCCTGAAGGATTGCTTATCATTGAGCACGCAAAACAAAATGATCTTTCCTCATTCCCACATTTTGTTGAAGCCCGTAAATATGGAGGCTCAGTCTTTAGTTTTTTTGTTTAGTTTGCCCTTATGATTCAACTCCCCTTGAAACTCATTGAACTCGAGTTTGTAAAAATTGAGTTTTATGAACACTACATGATTTCAACCTTTATTGAAGGGATGGTATTAAACAATGAAGATGTACATAAAATTCAAGAACTTACTGCGCAATTTTACGAAAACCAGTCATTTGGTTACATTTCAAACAGGGTAAATGACTATTCCAGAAACCTATCGCCAAACTCATATAACATTCAATTGCCAAGTATGTTTGCATTTGCAATAGTTTATAAAACGGAAACCTCTCTTAAGGTTGCAAATTTTGAAAAATTCTTTATAAAAGCGCCTTTTAAAACTTTCCAATCTTTGTCTAAAGCAAAACAATGGATGTGCGAAATGGCGGAAGAAATTCATTAAAAAAAAAGCAGGCCTATAAGCCGGGTTCTGTATCCGTCAAAAAGACGAATCCTTATCATTTATCTAGGCGTTCCGTTACCGAAACGCTCCATCTGCCTACCCTCCTGCATCGGGCGGGTACCCTCAAGCACAGGTTTACGTGGCATTTCACCGCATAGAGTTTACCTGGTTTCACTACAGCATTACCTGTACATTCTTTCTGCTGCACTTGTCCTCTCCTCCTTCGCTAAAGCTATGGAGGATGACGGCCGTTAGCCGCTATGCTTCCCTATGGTGTCCGGACTTTCCTCCCTGTCCCCACAAAGGTGGAGATCTCTTTGTTCAAGCCCAAAGCTCAATTTAAAAGATGCCCAGTCAAACTGGGCACAAGGCGATAAGGCGGCCTGCTGCGCAAAAGTACTCTAATGTTAATAAATATGGGAAAATACAAACGTCTATTTTTTAAAAACCCAATGCACATCTTTATATTTGCTTTCACGTCAATATTCCTAATTCGATCACAGAATACTGAATACTGACTACTGAAAATATGGAACACTTCATTGTATCTGCCCGAAAGTACCGCCCCGCCGTTTTTAAAGACGTTGTTGGGCAACAGGCCATTACCAATACTTTAGAAAACGCCATAGAAAACAACCACCTTGCACAGGCCTTGCTTTTTACCGGCCCGCGTGGCGTTGGGAAAACCACTTGTGCACGAATTCTTGCCAAAAAAATAAACCAGGACGGTACTCAAAAGGAAGACGAGGATTTCGCCTTCAATATTTTTGAACTCGATGCAGCCTCAAACAATTCTGTGGATGATATTCGAAATTTGATCGATCAAGTCCGGATTCCACCTCAAGTTGGAAAATACAAAGTGTATATTATTGATGAGGTGCATATGCTGTCCTCCGCTGCTTTCAACGCTTTTTTGAAAACTTTGGAAGAACCGCCCAAACACGCCATTTTCATATTGGCAACTACGGAAAAACACAAAATAATACCGACCATACTTTCACGCTGCCAAATTTTTGATTTCAGAAGAATTGGAGTTCGCGATATTAAAGAACATCTAGCAGAAGTTGCTAAGGCTGAAAATATTGAAGCCGAAGATGATGCCCTTCATATTATAGCCCAAAAAGCGGATGGAGCCCTGCGCGACGCCCTTTCTATTTTTGATAGAGTAGTTAGTTTCTCCGGAAAAAACCTTACCCGCGAAGCCGTTACCGAAAACCTGAACGTGTTAGATTATACTTGGTATTTTCAAATTACCGATTTGCTTTTGGAAAACAATATTCCGCAGGTTTTAGTTACTTATAACGATATTCTTTCAAAAGGATTTGACGGTCACCATTTTATTATGGGCCTAGCTTCGCACTTCCGCGATTTGCTGGTTTGCAAAAACCAAGAAACAATCGAGCTTTTGGAAGTTGGCGAACAAGTGAAAACAATGTATTTTGAACAATCGCAAAAAACAGGCACACAGTTTTTAATTGACGGGATTGACATTGCAAACACTTGCGACTTAAAATATAAAAACAGCCAAAACCAACGGTTATTGGTTGAATTGTGTTTACTCCAGCTTGCTTCCCTGACTTTTCAAGGCGAAAAAAAAAAGTTTAATAGCAACGAGCGTTTCGTAATACCTCCCTCCTATTTTAAAAGTGAAAAATTTACTTCGGAAAAGATAACTTCCGCGGGAAGCATTGCGCCAAAATCCTTAGAGAAAGTTGAAAGGGAAATCGAAACTGAAAGGGAAATCGAAACCGAAAAAAGAAATTTAAACGAACCTTCCGGAGAATTTGGCACTGAAAATAAACAACCGAAAACAGACAACCGAAAACAGACAACAGATAACCCACAACCTGACAACAGAGAACCGCAGAAAGTATTTGAACGCCCCCAAATTCTCGCAGAACGAAACGCCAAAAAAGTCTCTGCGCTTTCCCTGAAAAGTATTCAAAAGAAACAGGAAATAAAGCAGGAAATGGTCGCAAACCAACCCGATGCTGAAAATCTTCCGGTAAACGATTTTTCTGAAGAAGCAATGCACGCAGCGTGGACGGAATATACCGCCAATGTTGAAAGTGATGGGAAATACAATCTGCTTTCACATTTAACGATGGGCATTCCAAAACTGGACGGTTCCATTATTCATCTCGAGTTTCCAAACCAAACCATAAAGACCGAAGTGGAACGCGCTAAGTATGAACTGCTCGGTTTCCTGCGCGAAAAACTTCAGAATTACAACATAGATTTGGACATAACTGTAAACGAAACTGCGGAAAAAAAGTACGCCTACACCCCGCGTGAAAAATTTGAAAAAATGAAGGAAATGAATCCGTTAATTGAAAAACTGCGGAAGGAATTTGATTTGGATATATAAGCCCCCTAACCCCCGAAGGGGGAATTAAAACTTAACCGACAACTAAAAACGGTCAATGCAATTTAAACATGGACAATGGACCAACTTGAAACTTGAAACCTGAAACCTGAAACTTGAAACTATTTTTATGCTTGGTTTAAAACTTCCCACAGACCCACGTTGGGTAAACATTGTTGAAAAGAACATAGAAAACATTCTTACCGATCACGCTTGGTGTGAGCAAAAAGCTGCTTCCACCGCGGTTTCATTAATTGTGAGCTTTCCGGAATATACTGACTTGATTCAGGAAATGATTGCTCTGGTAAAAGAAGAAATAAGTCATTTTAAAATGGTGCACGACAAAATCATAGAAAACGGCTGGGTTTTGGGTCGTGACCGAAAAGATGATTACGTAATGCAGATTATTCAATTCTTCCCAAAAGGCGGAAACAGAACCACACAACTTGTCCATAGATTATTATACGCTGCACTGATCGAAGCCCGAAGCTGTGAGCGTTTTAGGCTTTTGAGCGAAGAGTTGGAAGACAAAGAACTGGCGGAATTCTACAGAAAACTGATGGTAAGCGAAGCAAACCACTATACTATGTTTTTAGGTTTTGCCCGCCAATATGGCGATAGAAAAGAAGTGGACCAAAAATGGAGCGAGCTGCTTTCCTTTGAAGCCGAGGTAATGAAAGACCTCAGCAAACATCATTCTATCCACGGGTAAAATTTTTCTTTACAGCATTCCGAAATATTTTTTGGGCCTTTATTTTCGTCAATCCCTTTTGTATATCTTTATGTACTATTCAGAAAATGCGCTATGGAAATTGCCTTTGTAATGGGGTTACTTATTGTGGTCATCATACTCTTTGCCACCGAAAAATTTTCGGTAGATATTGTAACGATTGGGATGTTACTTGTTTTATCACTTTTTGGAATCATAAGCCCTAAAGAGGCGTTTGAGGGATTCAGCAGCGATTTCATCATTATTTTGGCTTCGATCTTTATTATTTCAGGGGCACTTGCCGAAACCGGATTACTGGACAAATTGGGCTCGCAAATGATAAAAGTGGTAAAGAATAAAACCCTTTTTGTAGGTTACACCATGTTTGTAACTGGCGCTCTTTCGGCATTTATGAACAACACCACGGTAACGGCATTAGTTACGGGCCCAGTAATTGGTATGTGTCGCAAACTTGATTTAAGCCCTTCAAAGGTACTGATTCCCGTGGCCTTTGCCTCTATTCTGGGCGGAACTTGCACCTTAATTGGAACCTCTACAAACGTTGCTGTGAGTGGTTATATAGCCCAAGCCGGTATGGAACCCCTCAGCTTTTTTGAAATCTTTGGAATAGGGCTCATTTTTCTGACCACAGGAATTGTTTTTATTCTTCTGTTTTACAGAAAATTACTCCCTGACCATAAGGAAGGTGGTTACAACGAGCGTTACGAAATTGCCCAATATTTATCGGAAGTGGTGGTTTCGGAAAAATCTACCTTAGTGGGGCAGGTCGCATTTCATTCAGACCTTGCAAAACAGGAGATACGCATCCTAAAAATAATAAGAAATAAGGAAGAATTCATTCCGCATCCTTCCACGCGAATCCAAGCCAAAGACATTTTGCTGGTTGAGTGCAGCGTGGAAGATTTGATAAAAATCAAGGAAGCGCCCGGGCTCGAGGTTTTGGCAGATACCATAAACCACAAGGAAATACAAAACGAAAAAATCATCATGGCGGAATTGCTGATAATTCCCGGATCTCGATTGATAAACCATTCTTTAAAAGAATCGCGCTTTCGTCAAAATTATGATTTGGTGGTACTCGCAGTGCAGCGTTTTGGCGGAACTGTTTCGCAAAAAATCGGCGGGATGAATTTAAAGATTGGAGATACTTTGTTGGTGCAGGGCACGCAAGAAGACATTGACAACAATAGAAGCTCAAATGATTTTTCCATTGTGGGTGACTTTCGAGTTAATATGTTCAAAGAAAAAAAGGGGATTTTTGCGGCAATTATTTTTCTGTTTGCCATACTGGCCGGAACACTGGAATGGGCGCCACTTTCCATTGCTTTTATGGGTGCGGCATTGTTGACTGTACTTTCAGGAGCAATAAACGTGGAGCGCGTTTATCAAGTAATAAACTGGAAATTGCTTATTCTTATTGGCGGTATGACTGCCTTTGGGACCGCCATGGAAAATTCCGGCGCTTCAAAATTTTTAGCCGAGAACATTTTAAAACTTTTGGGTGATTTGGGGCCGATGTACGTTTTGGGCGGTTTTGTTATTTTGGTTATCCTGCTCACCCAGCCTATGAGCAATGCCGCGGCAGCTTTGGTGGTACTTCCCGTTGCGTTGGATACCGCCCAAATGCTGGACGTTGATCCACGTACTTTTGCAATAGGAATCATGTTGGGGGCGTCGGTATCACTGATCGCACCCTTTGAGCCGTCGTGCATTTTGGTTTTTGGGCCCGGAAAATATAAATTCAGTGATTTCATAAAAGTGGGACTGCCCTTAACTTTAATTTTATTTATTTTGCTAATGATTTTGGTGCCCATTTTTTGGCCTTTATAGCCTATTTAGAAAAAAATAATACCTATGAAATCCATTCTCACAATCTGCCTCCTTGTCCTTTCCAATTCCTTTATGACCCTTGCCTGGTACGGCCATCTAAAATTTACCGAATGGAAATGGTTCAGCAAACTTGGTCTTATTTCAATAATTCTTATTAGTTGGGGAATCGCCCTTTTTGAATATATGTTCCAAGTGCCCGCAAACCGCATTGGCTACAGTGGCAACGGCGGCCCCTTCTCACTCTTGCAACTAAAAGTGATACAGGAAGTGATCACACTCGTGGTTTTTGTAGGTTTCACCCTATTGGTTTTTAAGACGGAAACGTTTCGGATTAACCACGTTATTTCTTTTGTATTGCTTATACTTGCTGTTTACTTTATGTTTAAGAAATAATAAAATGGAAACTGACCGAAAGAACCATTGGGAAACAGTTTACGAAACTAAAACCCCAGACCAAGTAAGCTGGACGCAGGAAATACCAAAAACCTCACTTGAGTTTATTCATTCCTTCGGGCTCGAAAAAACTGCCAAAATCATAGACATCGGTGGTGGCGACAGTAAACTCGTAGACCATTTACTGGATGAAGGTTTTGAAAACATTACCGTACTCGACATTTCAGAAAAAGCACTTGAAAAAGCTCAAAAAAGACTAGGCGACAAAGCAAAAAAAGTAACTTGGATTGTAAGCGACATCACAAAATTTAAACCAAAAACAACTTTCGACGTTTGGCACGACAGAGCTGCCTTTCATTTTTTGACAACTCCCGAACAGATTGAAAAATACAAGGAAACAGCAACAAATGCAGTAAATGGATTTCTAATAATTGGAACCTTCTCAGAAAATGGCCCCACGAAATGCAGCGGACTTGAAATCAAACAATACACTGAAGAACAGCTAACAGCAACACTAATCCAAGGATTTGAAAAAATTAGTTGCATAACCGAAGACCACGAAACACCTTTCGATACAATACAGAATTTCCTATTTTGCAGTTTCAAAAAAGTAAATTGAAAAAATAATCCTCAACTAGAAACCATGAGCACCTTTTCTCTTGTTTTCATAATTGTCATTGTGCTACACTTAGTAGTCGGTTTCAGATAGCTAATCTATAAGCTGTCCCCACGAAAAGAAGATAAAAACCTCGAAGATAATTCACAGGAATAACAACTATTACATATCGACTAAAGCACTCTCTTATAATCCAATATTTTACTAAAACCCTGACTCAGTTCTCATTTAATCTAGGCCAATGAAACCTTGATCTCCTTTTTATTAATCTTCAATATCATAAAGCAAAATTAAGTTGACAGAAAATCATAAACTCTTGATATTGTGTATATTTGATAGTAACTAACGAAAAATGAATAACGTTTAGACGTAAGTTTCACGCCATTTAAAAATTAAGATGAAAACATACACAATAAAAAGCGGCGACTCCTTAGGTTCAATAGCGTTTAAACAATTAGGAGCAACAGCAAAATGGCGCGAAATTGCTGAATTAAACAATATTGTAAACGCAAATAATATTAAAGTTGGTCAGGTATTGCAGTTGCCCATAGAAAGTGAACCCGAGGCCAGTACCGAGCGAGCGGATGTGGTTATTATTGATGAAGACCCGCGGATATACTATCAATATCAAACCGATACAACCAGAAAATTTTTGGGTAAAAAGTTCAAAAAGGGAATTTTTAGACCTGGCAGTCAAATTACCGAAACATTTATTCAGCAAAACCCAACGCTATTAGTAGATCTAAAAATCAGTAAATCAGAAATAAATGCTTTATTGGCAACTTCGGAAAACGAAGGCAATCTGGATGCGGTAAATACTTGGGATAACTCCTTTATGAGTTTTGGTATGTTTCAGTGGACACTGGGCGCAGGGACTGACCAAGGGGAATTGCCAGCCCTTATCAAATTGGTAAAAGAAAAGTACCCCGATGCCTTTGAGCAGTTTTGTGGACAGTTTGGTGTTACTGTTTCAGCAGATACAAATGCCACTTATGGTTATTTGGTCCACAATAACAAAAAGGTAGCTACTGCTGCAGACAAACAATTTTTCCGAAGTAACATTGTGGCGTACCGTTTTGTTGCTGCCGGAATGGACCAACGGGTTTCTGCTGTACAAATTTTGCACGCCATCAATCGTTTCAATCTTTTTTATTTCAACAGAACAGATAAACTAGGTGGCAATACACTATATGATTTGCTGTCCTCTGAATATGCAGCAGCGCTGTTTTTGGATAATCACGTAAATAGACCAGGATATTTATGGCCTTGTGTGGCAAAGGCTGTTAGCGATGCTGGGTTCTCGTTTGATCAACTGAAAAATGGTGGGAACAGGGAAGAAATGAAAGTAATCAATCAATACCTCACTATACGCGAAACCTATGGGGTATCACCAATGACCCATGCCAAAAACAGAGCCGCTGTGACTAAACGTTATCTAGATGCAGGCAAGATATCTGCTTCAAAAGGGAGTTTTAAATCTAACCGAACGTTAAGGTAATTTTCTAGTTCCAAAATAATTGAGAACTGAAAACTGACAACAACCAATTATTCATTATTCATTAATCATTAATCATTAGAAATTAGTTAACCTCCATTTCCGCAGCAAGCTTCTCATTGTAAAGGCTTTTAATAATCCCATCACTAAGCCCTATTTTGGGAACAAAAATATTCTTTGCTTTGCTCCATTTCATTGCAGAAAGATAAATGCGCGTTGCAGGAACCACAACGTCTGCACGGTCTGGATTCATATCCAACTCTGTAATGCGTTCATCAAAAGTAAGCGACTTTATAAGTTCGTAATAAGAAGAAAGGTAAAAATAGCTCAGCGGTTTCCCAATCTTCTTTCCGCTTTTTTTGTAGATACTATTGATGTTTCCCCCGCTTCCAATCATGGAAATTTTATGATAATCCTTGGTTTCCTTCTTTATCCACCGTTCTACATCTTCCCACATACTGTCTTCCACACGGTTTTCTATAAGCCGGACCGTTCCTAACTTAAAACTCTGTGAAGCCACAATATGTCCATTCGCAAAAACGGTAAATTCTGTACTTCCCCCGCCTACATCTACATAAAGAAAAACTTTATCGTCTTGAATCAAACTCTTCAAATCTGTAGCAGCAATAATCGCAGCTTCGTCGTTGCCATCAATAATATTTATGTGTAGTCCGCTCTTCATTTCAATCATATCTGCAATTTCACGACCATTTGAAGCCTCGCGCATCGCTGAAGTTGCACAGGCCCGAAAACGGGTGATATTATGGGTTTTCATCAAAAGCTTGAAAGCCATCATGGCATCAACCATTCTGTTTGCGTTGATTTCAGAAATTTTTCCTTCTAGAAAAACATCGGCTCCCAAACGAATGGGTACCCGCACCAATGAAGTTTTCTTAAAAAGTGTATCCTTTCCCTCCTGCTCAACTACAGTGGCTACTAGCAGACGGATGGCATTACTGCCAATATCTACCGCACCATATTTTTCAATGTTTAACAAATCAGTTTACTTCAAGTTTGTTTAAATAATAATCATACATCATAAATTGGGAACGCACGGGGGGCTTGTTGTTTTTAAGGTAAGCATTGTCGTTTTTAATGCTTATTACACGCGCCTTCACATTATCGCTCCATCCAATTTCAAAGTTTTCAAGAATTTCCTGCTTAATGTCTGCATCATAAATAGGACAAGTAATCTCTACCCTATTATCAAGATTTCTCCCCATAAAATCTGCGGAAGAAATATAAACTTTTGTATCACCAGTATTCTCAAAAATAAACAGTCGCGTATGCTCTAAATATTTCCCAACAATGCTAATGGCTTCAATATTCTCGCTCATTCCCTTCACTCCGGGAATTAAACAGCAAATACCGCGGACAATCATTTTTATCTTTACCCCTGCCCGGCTCGCTTCATACAGTTTATCGACCATTTTAAAATCTGAAAGGCTATTTAGTTTCAGTTTGATGCCGCTGGGAAGTCCTGCTTTTTTGTTCTTTATTTCGTTGTCAATCAAGTGATAGATCGCGTTTCGAGTATAGTGTGGCGAAACTATTAAATGACGATATTTCTTTACTTGATAATTCACTTCAAAAAATTCAAACACCTTGTTTATCTCTTTACATATTCTTTGGTCCGCAGTAAAGAGTGTATAATCCGTATAAAGCCGCGCCGTAGATTCATTAAAATTTCCAGTACTTATGATGCCGTATCTAACCAGTTTATCATTCTCTAGTCTTTCAACAATGCATGCCTTGCAGTGTACCTTCAAGCCTTTCACGCCAAAAATAAGTCGCACATCCTCGCTTTGTAATAACTCGGCATATTCAATATTTGCTTCTTCATCAAAACGCGCCTGAAGTTCAATCTGTACTGTAACATCCTTTCCGTTCTTCTTTGCGTTTATAAGCGAACTGGCAATGTGCGATACTTCAGCCAAACGGTAAATTGTAATTTTGATAGATTTTACTTTCGGGTCCAAGGCTGCTTCCCTTAAAAATTTCACCACGTACATAAAAGTTTGATAAGGTGTATGCAGCAAATAATCCTTGGCTACAATTTTATTAAATAAACTTCCTTGAAGGCTCAAGCCTGGAATTGGTAAAGGTTCCTTGGGTTCATACTGAAGATCAGGCCTTCCAAGGCGCGGAAAATCCATATAGTCCCGACGATTGTGATAACGACCACCGGGAATAATACTATCGGTTTTGTCAATGCCCATTTTGTTGAGCAAAAAGTGAAGTGTTTTTTTGTCGATACTTTTATCGTAAACAAAACGAACTGGATCGCCCGTACTTCTGTTCTTAACACTTTTTGAAATTTTATCGATAAAGCTTCGGCTCAAATCGCTATCAATATCCAGCTCGGCGTCGCGTGTAATTTTTATCATATGTGCCGAAATGCTATCATATTTAAAAATGCTGAAAATGTTTTGCAAACAATGCCGAATAAGATCGTCAAGAATAATTACATATTGTTTTTCGCCCTGCTTGGGCAACACAACAAAACGATTAATGGTTCTGGGAATCTCTATAAGCGCATAGTTTTGCTTTGTTTCAAAAGTATCATCCTCTTTGCTCATAACCATTGTTACTGCAAGATAAGCAGCACTGTCTCGAAGGCTTGGAAATTCTTCCAATTCGCCAATCATGATGGTCATCATTGCAGGACTTACGTGCCCCACAAAATATTCTGAAATAAATTTGCTCTGCTCGGGCGTAACCTCAGTTTCGTTTATAATAAAAATATTCTCCTTTCGAAGCTCTTTCTGAATATCACTAAGTATTTTTAAACTGTGTGCCTGTTGGTCTATAACTGTTTGGGTAATTTCTTCCAAAAGATCTTTGGCAGAAATACCTCCCAAAAAGTTTCGTCCCATCTTTCCAGCTTCCACAATTCGCTTTATTGTGGCATATCGCACTTTAAAGAATTCATCAAGATTATTTGAAAAAATGCCTAAAAATCGAAGTCGTTCAATTAGAGGAATTTTTTTATCATTCGCCTCCTGTAATACCCGGGCGTTAAACTGTAACCAGCTTAGTTCCCTATTGTTGTATTTATTGCGAACGTGTGGGTGTGGTGCTACTTTTTCGGTCATTACTTAAGATCCCGAGGGAAAATTGTTTTTACGGTTTTGCCCGTGGTTATATCGCTCCATTTTTTTTCATCAAATTCCAGCATTACAAAGCCACAAGTGGGAACGTTTTCAATATAGCGGTTTCCGAGCATATTTGCAACGGAAGTAAAGGCATGGTTGTGCCCAACAATCATAACAGAATCCAGATCATTATTTAGATTTTTTATAATTCGCATAACGTTTTGCCCGCTAAAATCATAAAGCTCATGATTTGTTTCAAAATTTCCATCTGAAACGTTTAATGCTTTTTTAAAGAATTGCGCTGTTGAAAATGCACGCGTTGCATCACTGCTTATAATTTTTTGTGGAGGATCGATTTCTGTTTTTACTTTTTTTGAAACCAATCTTCCATCCCGCTCACCTCTATTCTTTAGGGGGCGCTTATGGTCGTCCACATCGTGTTTCCAAGATGATTTTGCGTGTCTAACTAAGTATAATGTTTTCATATTTTAAGTGCCTAAAGTTAAAGGGCTTCATAAATCAAAAATCTGTAATCGGCAATCTAAAATCGTAAATTATCAAGGTGCTAACCTTTCAATAATCCAATCGTTATTATTCAAAGTATAACGAATCCTGTCGTGCAATCTGTTTGGCCTGCCTTGCCAAAATTCGATTGAAATTGGTTTTACCAAAAATCCACCCCAATCATCAGGTTTTGGAACTTCTTTGTTTTCATATTTTTTTTCAAGAGCAGCCAAATCTTTTTCGAGCACTTCGCGAGATTCCACAACGTTGCTTTGATGCGAAACCGCTGCGCCCAACTGACTTCCCTTT
Organism: Flavobacteriales bacterium; assembly: GCA_038212575.1. Taxonomy (GTDB): domain Bacteria; phylum Bacteroidota; class Bacteroidia; order Flavobacteriales; family Flavobacteriaceae; genus Aequorivita. Next base: position 414 of record JBBQUI010000023.1, on the reverse strand, counting down.
GGTCTCGAATGAAAATAATTGGTGGAATCTGCTTCCGAAGTTTTTTCAACGGTTCCTTTAATGATTATTTGCCGTTCCATATTCGGCCAAAAGAAGGAAAGCGAAACTTTATTGTTATTGGCTATGGACTTGCCTTTCTCACTGTTGTAATTGGTATAAAAATAAAAACCGTTTTCGTCATATTTTTTAAGAAGAACTACCCTACCCTTTGGAAATCCATCCGTTCCGATGGTGGAAATTGTCATAGCGTTCACTTCATCTACACCGCCGTTTTCCTTTACCTCAAAAAACCAAGTGCGGAATTGTTGCATCGGGTTTTCATCCACAGAAACTTCAGAAAGTTCGCCTTTTTCGTAGGATTTTCGGTAATGGTGAAGCTTTTCGGCCATAGTTCAAGTTTTAACGCAAGTTAAG
>JBBQUI010000022.1:0-25557 GCA_038212575.1 Flavobacteriales bacterium | reverse complement strand
GACCGTTGGTAGCTCTCAGCTTCCCACAAATACATACTCCTATAATATTGCTTCTGGAAAATATAACAAACTTACTGATGTTTTGAACGAAGAAATAAATCCTGAAGATTTAGTGGAAGCAACAGTGGTTAGATTCAAATCATTTGACGGTTTGGAAATTCCGGCAATATACTATCAACCAAAACAAGCCAATTTGGACAATAAGGCTCCCGCACTTGTTTGGGTTCACGGGGGTCCGGGTGGGCAGTCACGACAAGGTTATAGTTCTTTAATCCAATATTTGGTAAATCACGGTTATGCAATCTTAGCCGTAAATAACCGAGGTAGCAGTGGTTATGGGAAGACTTTCTATAAAATGGACGATCAAAATCATGGCGATAAAGACTTAAAAGATTGTATTGCTGGGAAAGATTGGTTGGCAAGCCAGGATAATATTGATAAAGATAAAATAGGAATTATCGGGGGCTCTTACGGAGGTTATATGACTATGGCGGCACTTACCTATGCACCAGATGAATTTAAGGTTGGTGTTAATATTTTCGGTGTTACAAACTGGATTAGAACATTAAATAGTATTCCGCCCTGGTGGGCATCTTTTAAAGATGCGCTTTACACAGAAATGGGTGATCCAAATACCTCGGACTCTATTCGTTTAAAACAGATTTCACCATTATTCCATACCGAAAATGTTACCAAACCTTTAATGGTGCTGCAAGGTGCCCAAGACCCAAGGGTTCTTAAAATTGAATCAGACGAAATTGTGGAAGGGGTTAAAAAGAATGGTGTTCCCGTAGAATATGTTGTTTTTGAAGATGAAGGTCACGGTTTTGTAAAGAAGGAAAATGAAATAGAAGCCTACGGAAAAATTCTGAAATTTTTAGATCAATACTTAAAAGGAGAAGGTCAGACCACTATAGATGGTAACAATACGGAATCAACTGAAGTAAAATAGCAGCGATTTTACAGAATCCCAATTCTTTCGGAATGTGCAATCGCTTCTTCGCTATTGCTGAAATAGCAAGTTGCAACGTTCATAGATTCAATATTTTTAAGAATCGCTGCAGCTTGTTGTTTCTTCCTTCGGGAAGTCTGCCTTATGTAAATGGCTTTAATGTTTTGTGGAAAAATCTTTACGATCCTTTCGTATAAATACGGATCCTTTTGCGAATCATCACCTAATAAAACGTATTCAAGTTTTGGGTAAAACATAATAATGTCCTTTATCTTTTCGAACTTGTGGTCGTGGCTTCCCCTTCCGGTGAAAAGAAAATCTGAAATACCCGTTTTTATTTTTTTCAGTTTAATGACCGCTTTCGGAAGCTCGTGAAGCCGTGCAAAAGAATCAATAAATTCATATAGATTCCACTCGCTACTCGAAACGTAAAAGAATGAATTTGAATCCGTATCATTCTCCTGTCCTGCTTTGCTTAGCGCCTGATAATACGGCACCACATCATCAAAAACCTTACGCTTGTTTATATTTTTTAGAAGAAGAACGTAGAGTTTCTTCAGAAAATTTCCGCTGTGCGAAACCAAAAAAGTATCATCAATATCTGAAATAACGGCCACTTTACTTTCAAAGGGTTTCAATAATTCAGAAATCTGCACGACACCATAATCATACAGTTTGCAGGTAACTTCATACGAATGCCAACCACTTTCAAGCTTTTCGGAGAAAGGAATGGTGAATCTAAAATAACCATCCGCCAAAGTTTTGGTAGTGACTTCAGTATTCTTGAATTTCAGTTTAATCTCAACATTTTCCAAAGGTTTTATGCGAAACATATGAATTACCGACACCGCGTGCCGAATACCTTTGCGGTCCATTCTATATTTGTCTGGGGCCCAAGACTTAAAAACGTGGCCAAAGACAACCAATTCGTCTTCGTTCACATAGCCACGGTAAAGTTTTAAATCAAGCTTCACTTATTGAGATTTCGTTAACGGTTTAGCATTTCCAAATTACTTAATTTTAAAAACAATCTATACTAATGAATTCAGAAAATTATATTTTGCTTGTAGTTAACCCTATCTCAGGTGATTATGACAAATCGTCAATTATAACTTCGGTAAAAAACGAAGTAGTCAAAAGAAATTACGGTTTCAAACTTTTTGAAACTAGTGGAAAAAACGATAAAGAAGCCATTGAGTCACTCATAAAAAAGTCAAAACCATTACGAATTTTGGTAGCGGGTGGCGATGGAACCATTTCTTTGGTGGCACAATGTATTTTGGAAACCGAAATCTGCTTGGGAATAATTCCCGCGGGTTCGGCCAACGGAATGGCAGTAAATTTTAACCTTCCGCAAACCCTCCCTGAACAAATAGAAATTGCTTTGTCCGATTGCACTATGAAACTAGATGTGCTTTTTATCAACAAAAAAATTTGCTTGCACATTGCCGATTTGGGCCTTAATGCAGAACTGATAAAAAACTATGAAGAATCGGGAATCCGAGGAAAAATGGGTTATTTTCTACAGACCATACCCACGCTTTTCAATTCAGAATCGCCTTTTCACTTTAGTGTTGAAACTCAAGAAGGCATCATTGAAGAAACCGGAATTCTGCTTGCCATTACCAATGCCAACAAATTTGGAACCGGTGCTACCATTAACCCCCACGGTAAAATGAACGACGGCAAGTTTGAAATCCTCATTTTCAAAAATCTTGATTTCATTGAAATTTTTAAAACAATAAACGACCAACCTGAAATGTCGCCGGATTTTGTTCGCGTTATTTCAACCAACAAGGCAAAGATTAGATCAATAAAAAAAGTGCCTTTCCAGATAGACGGCGAGTTTTTGGGTGAAATTGATGAAGCCACGGTTATTATAGAAACCGAAAATCTTTTGGTGGCATTACCCGATTCCTTCTGTAGATTACATAACAAAAAACAACAGCCATGAACATTCAAAAAGTATCCTTCTCAAATAAAGACGAAGAACAGCTGGTAGGCCGTTTGGAACTTCCCTTGGATCAAAAACCACACAACTTTGTGATTTTTTCACATTGTTTTACGTGCACCAAAAACTTGACAGCCGTTAAGAATATTGGCCGTGCACTCACTGATAAAGGATTTGGTGTGCTGCGGTTTGATTTTACAGGCTTGGGTGAAAGCGAAGGCGATTTTGAGAATACAAATTTTTCAGGAAATGTGGAAGATCTTGTTGAAGCCGCAATTTTTTTAGAAAAAAACTATATGGCTCCCACCCTATTGATTGGTCATTCTTTGGGTGGCACCGCAGCTATATTTGCAGCTTCAAAAATTCAATCCATAAAAGCAGTTGCGGTTATTAATTCGCCCAGTCATCCTTCGCACGTGATGCATCTGTTAAAAGACAGCACTCACGAAATTAACAAAAATGGAAAGGCAAAAGTGAATTTGGGTGGAATAGACTTCACCATCAAAAAGCAGTTTTTGGACGATCTTGAAAACAAATCACCTATTGATGTTGTGAGCAGTTTTGAAAAAGCACTTTTAATTTTACATTCACCACAGGATACCATAGTAGGAATAAAAAATGCTGAAGATATTTATAAAGCTGCAAATCATCCCAAAAGTTTTGTGTCCCTTGATGGCGTTGACCATCTATTGAGCAATAAACAAGATTCAAACTATGTAGGCCAAGTAATTGCTGGATGGGCCACGCGTTATGTAAATATTCCCCCTGCCGAAGAATTAAAAAGCAAAAGCAAAGTTGTAGCAAGTTTGGATGGCGACGAAAAATATACAACCCGCCTAAAACTAGGAGATCATTATTTCATTTCCGATGAACCCACAAGTTTTGGCGGAAATAACTTTGGACCTTCACCTTATGAGTTTCTTTCTGCAGGTCTCGCCGCTTGCACCGTAATGACCATTCAAATGTATGCCAGAAGAAAGAAATGGGAAGTTGAAAATGTTACTTGCCACATAAATTACTCAAAAGACCACGCTATTGATTGTGAGCATTGCGAAGAAGATTCGGCTAAAATAGACACCTTCACCCGTAAAATAACATTAGAAGGAGATCTTTCCGAAGAACAAAAAACAAAATTGCTGCAAATTGCCGATAAATGCCCCGTGCATAAAACCTTGCACTCTATAACACAAGTTATAACTACTTTAGAAATTTCATAACTTCTTATCTTATAGTGTCAATCTATTTTGTAAACTTGTAGTTCACTTAAAACTACAGATTATGAGATTAACATTTCATCTTTTATTATTATTATTTGCTGTAACAGCATTGCAAAGTTGCTGCTATCACGGCGATTGTGACGAAACGGATGACTTTCCCGTATCTGTTGTAGAATCGCAATTCGAGCCTGTATTTATGGATCGATCGGAATTTGAAGGTAGCGTCGTTCTTTCTTCTCCCAAACCAGTAGTAGATGCTGGAAAAATATATGTGATTGACACCTTTCTTTTCATTAATGAAAAAAATAAGGGGTTTCATGTTTTTAATAATGAAGATCCTTCCAACCCTTCGCCAATTTATTATATAGAATCTCCAGGAGCAACAGATATAGCGATAAGAGAGAACGTACTCTTTATAAACCAGGCAACAGATCTTATTGCCGTTGAAGTAGATTTGGCAACCGGCAGTCTGAATGTAAGCAAACGAATTAAGAACACTTTCCCAGAAATGCTTTCACCAGATGGATTTTACCCACAAACTATTCCTGCTAATAATGTAGTTGTAAATTGGATACCAAAAACCAATACGCCATGAAAAAAATAATTTTACTTTTTATAACAATGGCTTTATCCATAGCCTGTAGTCAAGATGGAAACAATGGGGCTTCAAATGAATCAATGGCCATTACTGATGGTCAAGGAGGTTCATTGGCGCGTTTTGCAATGCTTGGTAATTACCTTTACACTGTTGATGAATATGGATTAAATGTTTACAACATAGCAACACCCACTGATCCCGTATTTGTTAACAGCGTGCCTATTGGTTTTAGAATTGAAACACTGTTTAATTACAAGGAGTATTTATATATAGGTTCACAGAATGGGATGTTTATCTACAGTGTAAGCAATCCAGAATTTCCTGAATATCTGGCAGATGTGCAACACTTTACTTCTTGCGATCCGGTGGTAGCCAATGCTAACACGGCTTTTGTGACGCTGTGGTCTGAGTTAGGTTGCGGTACAACTTTGAACCAATTGGAAATTTACGACATTACTGATGTTGTAAACCCTACGCTACTAAGTGTTAGAAATTTGACAGCTCCAAAAGGAATCGGCCTTTATGGAGATTATTTATTTGTATGTGATGATGAAATAAAAGTATTTGATGTGTCCGATCCCGCCAACTCGGTTTTGGTTCACAATATTAATAGAATAGCGTTTGATGTAATCATCCAAGGCGATTTGTTGATTGCCATTGGACAAAACGGAATCTATCAATATAAACTTGAGCAAAGTGACATCACCAATACTTCTGAACTAAGCGTTATAAACTTTTAAAATATTCTTAAATAATAGCAGTCGCCCGAAAACTATTGTACCTTTAATTGAAAACAATTATTAAACCAAAAAATACATCATGAAAAAAATTAGTTTAGTTTGTAGCCTTTTTGCCGTTATGGCCATTGTAGGCTGTAAAAATGAAAAAAAGGACATGGACAATATGGACGGAATGAATGATTCCATCCAAATGGATCAAGATGCTATGAAAGAAGCGCCAAAAATGGTTTCTGTTTCAATGGAATCAAAAAGCGGTAGCACGGCTAAAGGTGAAATAAATTTTACTGAAGAAAACGGAATGGTAAAAATGGAAGCTAAATTCAGTGGATTAAAGCCTGGAATGCATGCCATCCACATTCACGAAAAAGCCGATTGTAGTGCTGAAGACGCAACTTCCGCTGGCGGCCACTGGAACCCAACTATCCAAAAACACGGCAAATGGGGCGATGCGGAAGGATATCACAAAGGTGATATTGGTAACTTTGAAGCAGATGCCGATGGAAATGGAACCATAGAGATGCAAACAGATGAATGGTGTGTAGGCTGTATCGATGGGAACAAAAACATTGTTGGCAAAGCTGTAATCGTACACGAAGGAAAAGATGATTTCACTACCCAACCAACGGGTGATGCTGGTGGAAGAGTGAGCTGTGGTGGGATTATAAAATAATGTTTAGATTTTTATCAGCTAGAAATAAAAAAAGTCCCGCTTTGGCGGGACTTTTTTATAACTGAAAAATTAAATTTTAAATATGCAACGCTCTATCATCCGTTGCTGCAAGCGCAGCTTCTTTCACTGCTTCTGCATACGTTGGGTGCGCGTGGCTCATTCTGGCAATATCTTCCGCACTAGCACGGAACTCCATCGCTACAACGGCTTCTGCAATTAAATCTGCAACACGAGCCCCAACCATATGAACGCCTAAAACCTCATCGGTTTTTTTATCGGAAAGGATTTTTACAAAACCATCCGTATCGCCACTGGCTCGGCTTCTTCCTAAAGCACGCATTGGGAACTGGCCTACTTTATATTCAACTTTTGCATCTTTAAGTTGCTCTTCGGTTTTTCCAACGGAAGCGACTTCAGGCCACGTATAAACCACGCCCGGAATTAAATTATAATCGATATGTGGTTTCTGTCCCGCAATTATTTCAGCAACCAAAACCCCTTCTTCCGAAGCTTTGTGCGCAAGCATTGCGCCGCGAACCACATCGCCAATGGCATAAATGTTTTTAATGTTTGTTTGAAGATGTTCGTTAACATCAATCATTCCGCGCTCGGTAATTTTTACACCTGCGTTTTCAGCTTTCAAACCTTCTGTATACGGTTTTCTTCCAACGGAAACTAAGCAATAATCGCCTTTGAAAGTTACCTCTTTATCGTTTTTATCAGTAGCGGTAACGGTTACTTCTTTTCCTTTTTTAGACACTGAGGAAACTTTATGCGAAACGTAGAATTTCACACCTTGTTTCTTCATCACCTTCAACAATTCCTTGCTTTGGGCGGAATCCATTGTTGGGATAATTCTATCCATATATTCCACTACGGAAACTTCGGAGCCCAAACGGTTATATACTTGACCCAATTCTAAACCAATTACTCCACCACCAATAACAACAAGGTGTTTTGGAATTTCTTTTAAACTCAATGCTTCAGTTGAAGTAATAACTCGGTCTTTATCCAATTTTATAAAAGTAAGCGAAGCAGGTTTGCTTCCCGTAGCAATAATGGTGTTTTTTGCTTCAATGGTTTCTTTTTTCTTCCCGTTTGTGATTTCAATGTGGGTTGCATCTTTAAAAGCGCCCATTCCGGTGAAAACGTCAATTTTGTTTTTATCCATCAAAAACGCAATTCCTTTGGTGGTTTGATCCACAACCGAAGCTTTGCGCTCAATCATTTTTTTGAAGTTAAGCTTTATATCGCCCGGAATTTCAATGCCGTGCTCTTCAAAATGTTTCATTGCATCTTCGTAATGATGTGATGAATCCAACAATGCCTTGCTGGGAATACAGCCTACATTCAGGCAGGTTCCGCCCAAAACGTCATATTTTTCAATGATTGCAGTTTTCATTCCCAACTGTGCGCAACGGATTGCGGCAACATAACCACCGGGACCAGAACCAATTATTGCTACATCATATTTGCTCATAAAGTTTTTTTTAAATGGAATGGCAAAGGTACGATACTGTTTAGGAGTTTAAAAGTTTATTTGGTTGGATTGTTGGATGCTTGGATTGCTGGATTTTGGATTGTTGGATTTAAGCAAAATTGAAAAGGAAGTAAGTTTTAATTTGACCACTCCTTTTAATTTTTGCAATTTTGTGGAATAACAGAAAAACACTATTATGGCTTTTAAACCCGCAGACAAAATTCAGGATTTACAGTACTTCGGCGAATTTGGAGGGGTTAATCCTTCCATTTCAGATTCTTCAACCTATACATTTCTTTCAGCAAAAACAATGTTCGATACTTTTGAAGGAAATGCGGACGGATGTTATTTATATTCGCGCCACTCCACCCCTTCCAATCTATATTTGGGCCAAGCTTTGGCTGCAATGGAAGGTACCGAAACCGCGAACGTTGCAGCTAGCGGAATGGGCGCAATAACCCCAGCTATTCTTCAGCTTTGCAAAGCGGGGGACCATATTGTTTCTAGCCGTACTATTTACGGAGGAACGTATGCTTTTCTGAAAAATTTCGCACCGCGTTTAAATATTGAAACTTCATTTGTAGATATTACAAAGCTCGATGACGTTGAAAATTCTATTTCTAAAAACACAAAAATTATTTACTGTGAAACCGTAAGCAACCCACTTTTGGAAATTGCCGATATTGAAGCCATTTCAAAAATTGCTAAGAAACACAATCTGCAATTATTGGTTGACAATACATTTTCGCCATTAAGCATTTCTCCTGCGGAAATGGGAGCAGATGTTGTTTTGCACAGTTTAACGAAATTCATCAACGGAAGTAGCGATACCATGGGTGGCGTAACTTGTGGCACACAGAAATTTATTGATAGCCTTCGAAGTGTAAACGATGGCGCCAATATGCTTCTCGGGCCAGCGATGGACAGTTTACGTGCGGCTTCTATTTTAAAGAATTTGAGAACCCTTCATATTCGCATAAAACAGCACAGTGAAAATGCTTTGTATTTGGCTGAAAAATTTGAGGCCGATGGTTTAAAAACGGTTTATCCGGGACTGAAATCACACACGGGCCACGTACTTTTCAAAAAAATGATGAACGCAGAATACGGTTTCGGAGGAATGTTGACCATTGATGTGGGTGGCATCGATAAAGCCAACGAATTGATGGAAATGATGCAGGAACGAAATCTTGGTTATTTGGCGGTTAGTTTGGGCTTTTATAAAACCCTTTTCAGTGCGCCGGGTTCCTCAACTTCTTCAGAAATTCCTGAAGAGGAGCAAAAGGAAATGGGACTTAGTGATGGATTGATTCGTTTCAGTATTGGGCTTGACAATGATATTGCCCGTACTTACCAGATGATGCGAGAGTGTATGGTTAAGGTTGGTATACTGTAATCAACTTTTTCTAAAATATTTTTTTCAAAGGGAACAGTTAATCTGTTCCCTTTTTTAATTTGCATAGCTTTTTACAAAATCGTAACATTACATTTGCAAAAAAATAAATCTTCCCAATTATGGAAAACCAAAATCTTAGCAGTCATCCCGAAAATGAACATATAGTTGAGAACAAAGAGCTGAATATTTGGGAGGCGCTTATTCCCGTAATTATCTTGATGTCATTATTGGCGTATAACATATTTTTTGCGGATGGGGAATGGTTTGGGGAATATTCTAACCAATTGATATTATTAATGGGTGGCGCGGTGGCTGCTATTGTAGGCTTTTTCAATAAAAGTACGGTAGCCACAATGATGGCCGAGGTATATGAAAACCTTAAAAGTGTATTTATTCCTATTATGATTTTATTTTTGGTTGGGGCGCTGGCGGGTACTTGGTTAATAAGTGGTGTCATTCCCGCTATGGTATATTACGGGCTTCAGGTTTTGAGCCCTTCATTTTTTCTCCCGGCATCAGTGATTATCGCTTCCATAATCTCAATTGCAACAGGTAGTAGTTGGACAACTTCAGCTACTGTGGGAATAGCCTTGGTAGGTATTGGTACCGCATTGGGAATTTCTCCCGGAATGGTAGCAGGAGCTGTAATTTCTGGTGCATACTTTGGGGATAAAATGTCACCACTGAGCGATACTACAAATTTGGCACCAGCGATGGCCGGGACAGATTTGTTTACCCACATCCGATATATGGCCTATACTACCGTTCCTACCTATATAATTACACTTATTACGTTTAGCATTTTGAGTGCAACGGTGGAAACCAATGGCGATGCTAACATCAGTGGACTTCTGGCAACAATTGACGCTACTTTCACCATTAATCCTTGGCTTTTTATCGTTCCTGGCTTAGTAATAATTTTAATTCTCTTAAAGACAAAACCGCTGTTGGCGCTGGCTATTGGGGTTCTTTCTGCGGCCATATTTGCCATTGTATTCCAGCCCCAGATTTTAAGTGCTATTTCAACCACAAGTTTTGGGGCAATCGTCAATTCAATTTTTACGGATACCACAATAACTACTGAAAATGAACAACTCAACGATCTTTTCACATCTGGTGGAATGGAAGGAATGCTATGGACCATTTATTTGATTTTGTGCGCGATGGTCTTTGGAGGAATTATGGATGGGATTGGTGCTTTGGCACGCATTACCAAATCCTTGCTAAAACTTGCCCACACTATTTTTGGACTTTTCGCTAGTACAGTATTGAGCTGTCTAGGACTGAATGTAATAGCTTCCGACCAATATTTGGCTTTGGTAATCCCAGGAAAAATGTTTAAGCAAGCATATCATGATCGGGGCTTGGCGCCAGAAAATTTGAGCAGGACACTGGAAGACAGCGGAACGGTAACCTCAGTATTAGTACCCTGGAATACTTGTGGTGCCTACCAAAGCAGTGTTCTAGGCGTTGACACTCTTCATTACGCGGGTTATGCCATTTTCAACTGGCTCAGTCCATTTATGACACTTCTTTTTGCCGCATTCCGCATTAAAATTAGACAGCTTTCCGAATCAAAAACAACGACAATTTAAAAGGATAAAATTTCTAATGATTTGTGTTTTAGGAGCTAAAAATCCAATCATTTATTTCGCTTATACTTTAATAAAATTTTAAATATGCTTTACTTTTTATTCGCCATTTGAATGGGTACTTTCGCACCTACAAAAAATGACTAAAATTTAAAAGTAAATTACTATGACATTAGTAGGAAAAAAATTTCCGAATTTAGCTGTTAACACTATAGACAGCAAAGGTATTGCCCAAAACATAAACATATTAGAAACTGCAAAAAAAGAAGGCAAAAAAGTAATCCTTTTTTGGTATCCGAAAGACTTTACCTTTGTATGCCCAACGGAGCTTCACGCTTTTCAAGCTGAAATGGATGAGTTCGAAAAAAGAAATACACTTGTAATTGGAGCATCTTGTGATTCTGCAGAAGTTCACTTTGCGTGGCTAAACACACCAAAAAACAATGGAGGTATTGAAGGTGTTACCTACCCGCTTATTGCTGACACCAATCGTAATCTTTCTTCTCAATTAGGAATTCTTGACATTACCAATGAACGTTATGATGACGAAACAGGTTTGGTATTGGTTGATGGAGATAACGTGACCTATCGCGCAACTTATTTAATTGATGAGGAAGGAACCGTTTTCCACGAAAGTGTAAACCATATGCCGTTAGGACGAAACGTTTCAGAGTTTTTGAGATTGATTGACGCATATTCCCACGTTCAGAAAAACGGAGAGGTTTGCCCAGCTAACTGGCAGGAAGGTGCAACGGCTATGAACGCTAATCGTGAAGGTGTTGCTGAATACCTTACCCAACATCTTAACTAAAAATAAATTTTAAAATAAAGCCCTTTTCAAAATGACGAAAAGGGCTTTTTTTATTTAAAAACCTTTAAGAAGTCTTTTGGAGTTTAACTGAATCACATTGCTTAATTTTATAACAATTTAAAACTCAAAAAAAATGGCAACCATAAAACTAGGCGGAAATAATATAGAAACCATTGGAGCACTTCCAAAAGTAGGCGACACAGCCCCAGATTTCGATTTAACAGCACAAGATTTAAGTTCAAAAAAACTATCAGATTACAAAGGTTCTCGTGTAATCATGAATATTTTCCCGAGTATAGACACCAATGTTTGTGCAACATCCGTTCGTAAATTCAACGAGAAAGCAACTGGGTTGAAGAACACAAAAGTGCTTTGTATTTCCAAAGATCTTCCCTTTGCGCAAAAACGATTTGTAAGCGATGAGGAAATAAACAACGTTACCAACCTTTCTGACTTTCGTGACGGCAATTTCGGAAAAAATTACGGTGTAGAAATGTCAAGTGGTGCTTTACATGGACTCCTTTCACGCGCAGTTGTGGTTTTGGACGAAAACGGAAAAGTAATCCACAGCCAGCAAGTGCGGGATATTGGAGAGGAACCAGATTATCTTTCGGCATTAAAACCACTTTTATAATGTGGAATTCATTTTTAGGAAAGCGCCTTAAAGGATGCGGCTATGCATTCAAGGGCGCTTTGCTTTTATTGCGCCACGAAGCGAGCATTCAAGTGCAAGCCGCGATTGCTGTAATAATGACTATTGCTGGACTTTACTTTGAAATTTCTGCTACTGAATGGATGCTTCAAATTTTCGCGATAGGTATGGTTATGAGTATTGAAGGATTAAATACCGCTGCGGAAGAAATTTCAGATTTTGTGCATCCAGATTTTCACAATAAAATAGGCTTTATAAAAGATGTTGCCGCTGGGGCAGTTTTCTTTGCGGCTGTTACTGCCGTTATTATTGGTTGTATCATTTACATTCCTAAGTTTTAATGGAATTAAAATTTATTTAAAATTTGTTTTTTGTAATTTGAAATTTTCCTCGTTGATATTTGTATTTTTGCTTTAAAGACAACTGTTCCATTAATGACCAAAAAGAAAAAAACCACCACTAAAACACCGCGCAAAAAAATAAGCTTTTCGCTATCCAAACAACAAAAAATTCTTTTGGGTAGCTTTTTGTTTTTATTGGGTCTAGCGCTTTTGTTTTCCTTTGTCTCCTACTTTTTTACCTGGCAGGCAGATCAAAGCGAAATCGGGAATTTGGCAGAACGTGAACTGCCGGCCAAAAACTGGCTCAATAAATTTGGTGCCAACGTGGCGCATTTCTTCATTTACGACGGTTTCGGAATCTCAGCTTTTATCTTCGCATTCCTTGTTACCCTAACCGGCATTTACTATTTTTTCGATTATGCCAAAAAACAATTGGCTAAGTTTTGGTTTTGGGGACTGCTATTAATGCTTTGGATTTCAATATTTTTTGGATTTTTTGGACAAAAAACAACACTTTTCAGCGGAATTATTGGTTATGAAACCAACGATCTTATACAGGATTATTTAGGCTTGGTTGGCGCAATGCTGGTTATGATTTTTATTTTGATTATCTATTTGGTCGTTAGATTAAAACTCACCCCAGAAATGGCCATCGATGCCTTCAAAAGCTCTAAAAAACAAATCGCTTCAGAATTTGTTTCGGACGAACAAAAAAATCCTGTTTCCGAAAGTGTTTCCGAAAAAGATGAAGATGATCAATTCGAAGAAGAAATTTCCGAACCATATATTGAAGAAAAAGTTACCCCTTCACCTCCAGTAGTTGAAAAATTAATTCTGAAATCTGACGTGGAAGGTGATGTGGAAATGGAGGTAGAACAAGCTCCCGATGAAGAAGAAATTGAAAATCTGAGCGATAGATTAGTAAAAGATTATGGTGAATTCGATCCAAGACTGGAATTGAGTAACTATAAATTTCCGAGCATCGAGCTACTGCGAGATCATACTGTTGGTGCTGGGATTACTATTGACCAAGAAGAACTTGAGGAAAACAAAAACCGGATTGTTGAAACCCTCAGCAATTATAAAATTGGTATTGCAAATATTAAAGCAACCGTTGGGCCGACCGTTACGCTTTACGAAATTGTACCCGACGCCGGTATCCGTATTTCAAAAATTAAGAATCTAGAGGATGACATTGCGCTTTCGCTATCGGCTTTGGGAATTCGAATTATTGCACCTATTCCCGGCCGTGGAACCATTGGTATTGAAGTCCCAAATAAAAACGCAAAGGTTGTTTCTATGCGCTCTGTGATTGCTTCGGCAAAATTCCAAAATGCGGAAATGGAACTTCCCATCGCTTTTGGAAAAACCATCAGCAATGAAACTTTCGTGGTGGATCTTGCAAAAATGCCTCATATGCTTATGGCAGGTGCCACGGGACAAGGAAAATCTGTTGGGTTGAATGCTGTACTGACTTCGCTTTTATACAAAAAACATCCCGCAGAAGTAAAATTTGTTTTGGTAGATCCGAAGAAAGTGGAACTTACATTATTCAACAAAATTGAAAGACATTATTTGGCAAAACTTCCCGATACCGAAGAAGCTATTATTACTGACACTACAAAGGTAATCCATACTTTGAACTCGCTTTGTATTGAAATGGATGCGCGATATGATTTGCTAAAAGATGCAATGGTTCGAAACATAAAAGAGTACAACACCAAATTCAAAAACCGCAAACTGAACCCGAACGAAGGGCACCGTTATTTGCCCTACATTGTTTTGGTTATTGACGAATTTGCCGATTTGATTATGACTGCAGGAAAGGAAGTTGAAACCCCAATTGCACGTTTGGCACAGCTAGCGCGGGCTATTGGAATCCATTTGATAATCGCCACACAACGGCCTTCGGTAAACGTAATTACGGGTATTATAAAAGCAAACTTCCCAGCGAGGATTGCATTTAGGGTTACAAGTAAAATTGATTCCCGCACTATTTTGGACAGTTCTGGGGCCGACCAGCTTATTGGTCGTGGAGACATGCTTTATACACAAGGGAACGAATTGACACGAATTCAATGTGCATTTGTTGACACACCCGAAGTTGCTGATATAACAGAATTTATCGGTTCACAAAAAGCATATCCCGATGCGCATTTGCTTCCTGAATACGTTGGCGAGGAAGGTGGCACAAATCTTGATATTAACATCGAGGAACGCGACAAAATGTTCCGTGAAGCCGCAGAAGTATTGGTAATTGCACAACAAGGTTCCGCTTCATTATTACAGCGAAAGCTTAAATTGGGGTACAACCGTGCAGGACGAATAATTGACCAGATGGAAGCGGCAGGAATTGTTGGCCCCTTTGAGGGCAGCAAGGCACGGCAAGTTTTGGTTCCAACAATCGATGCATTAAATCAACTTTTAGACAATGAAATGCCAATTAACAATTAACATACGAACTGAAAATGATATTTGGCATTCCATCTTCCTATTTATCAAATATTAAACATAGATGAAACTAATGATTATTAAAATGAAAAAACTCAGTATTATTTTAGTCGCCCTTTTTATCACTTCTTTTTCTCAGGCACAGGAAGCAAAATCTTTGCTAAAAGAAGTTTCGGCGAAAGCAAAAAGCTACGATAACATTTCAATAGATTTCAAATATAATTTGAACAATACCAAAGAAAATGTAAGCCAAGAAACACGTGGAGATGTTACGCTTCAAGGCGATAAATATGTTTTGAATATGCTTGGCACCACCCGCATTTTTGATGGAAAAAACATTTATACCATTGTTCCCGAGGATGAAGAAGTGACCATTTCAGCCTACAATCCAAATGAGGACAAAGAAATAACTCCTTCAAAAATGTTGACTTTTTATGAAAAGGGTTACACTTACAAAATGGACATCGAACAAGATGTGAAAGGGAGAAAAATTCAATTTGTGAAGTTAATCCCGATTGATTCCAAAGCAGAGATAAAAGATATTCTTTTAGGGATTGATGTGCAAACAAAACACATTTACAAATTGATTCAGACGGATGCCAAAGGCACCAAATATACCCTTACCGTAAATTCTTTTAAAACAAATCAACCTGTTTCCAAAACCTTGTTTACTTTTGAGGAGGCAAAATATAAAAAAAGCGGTTACTACATAAACAAAATCTAGCCGCACGCAAGTGAAAATACTGGACAGGTATATATTGGTTACTTATTTGAAGACGTTCTTGAGCGTCTTCATTATTTTAATGTTCATATTTGTCCTACAGACCATTTGGCTCTACATTTCTGAACTTGCCGGAAAGGATCTTGACGTTTGGATAGTCCTTAAATTCCTCTGGTATGTTTCCCCAAGATTGATTCCGCTGGTACTTCCACTAACGATTTTGGTAACTTCATTAATGGTTTTCGGAAGTTTTGCTGAAAAGTATGAATTTGCCGCGATGAAATCTACTGGAATCTCATTGCAGCGCGCTATGGGAAGCGTAATAGGTTTTATTGTAGTGCTTTCAATTATAGCATTCTTTTTCGCAAACAACGTTATCCCCTATTCCGAATACAAATGGCAAAACCTACGGCGGAATATTTCGCAGTTTCAGCCCTCGATGGTTATTTCCGAAGGGCAATTCAGCCAAATTGGAGATATGTTCAATATTAAAGTTGAAGAGAAAAGCGGCGACAGGGACCAATATTTAAAAGATGTGGTGATCCATAAAAAGAATGAAAGCAAACCCAACGGAAATTTTACTGTAATCATTGCAAATAACGGGGAACTTGCTAGCGAAGAGGGCAGCAATACACTGTCGCTTATTTTAAAAGAAGGAAATTATTACGAGGAAATACAAAATAAAAATCCTTCAAAACAAAAAAGCGAGCCCTTTGCCAAAAGCTATTTTGATGAATACTCCATAAATATTGACCTTACGGAGTTGAACAATAAAGATATTGACAAAGAAAACAATTTGGACAATCAGAACATGTACAATATCAGCGAATTGAGGGTAGAAATAGATTCGCTTTCAAATAGTTATTCCAACGATATTCAGTCCTACACCAAAAATATGTATTACAGAAGCGGTGTAGAAAAGTTTAAAGAGAACAAAATAATTGACACTAGTAAATCGCCTGCTGTCGCTACAATTCTTGACATTTACAATCCTGGCCAGCAGTTACAGATTGTTAAACTAGCTTTAAACAATGCTAAAGGAACGCTTCAAACTGTTGATGCAAAAAAGGAAGAATTTAAAAACAAAACCAAAAGATTAAACAAGACTGAGATTGCTTTGCACGAAAAATATGCTCTCGGTATTGCCTGCATCATTCTCTTTTTTGTTGGGGCACCATTGGGAGCAATTATTCGCAAAGGTGGCATGGGGCTTCCTATGATTGTTGCAATTACACTGTTTCTAACGTATCATTTTATTGGGATTTTCGCGAAGAACAGTGCTGAAGACGGAACGATGCATCCGTTTATTGCGGCTTGGCTCAGCACAGCCATTATGCTTCCTTTAAGCGTTTGGCTCACTTATCGCGCTACGACCGACCAAGGTATTTTTGATTTTGATTCTTTCATGCAACGAATTGGACGATTGTTTGGAATAAAAAGAAAAAAGAAATCCAAATAGGAAAACTATAATCCAAAACCCGTTTTAACCAATTACAGTTGTACATTTTATATCTTTGCACCACATATTTATAGCTATGATTTCCACAGAAAAAGAAACATCCGTTCAACTAAACACCATTGAAGAAGCCATTGAAGATATTCTCAATGGAAAGATAATCATTGTAGTTGATGATGAGAATCGGGAAAACGAAGGAGACTTTATTGCCGCAGCTGAAATGGTTACGCCAGAAATGATCAATTTTATGGCTACGCACGGCAGAGGGCTTATCTGTGCACCACTAACCGAAGAACGTTGCAACCTCCTTGATTTAAATATGATGGTGGAAAACAACACCGTACTACACCACACGCAGTTTACAGTTTCTGTAGATTTGATTGGTCACGGTTGTACCACGGGAATTTCGGTGCACGACCGTTCAAAAACCATAAAAGCTCTTGTAAATGATGAAACCAAAGCTTCAGATTTGGGAAGACCAGGGCATATTTTTCCTTTACGTGCAAAAGAAGGTGGCGTTTTAAGAAGAACCGGCCACACAGAAGCTGCCATAGATTTGGCACGGTTAGCAGGATTGAAACCCGCTGGGATTTTAGTTGAAATTTTAAATGAAGACGGAACTATGGCGCGGCTTCCACAATTAATGAAAGTTGCTAAAAAGTTTGATCTAAAACTTATTTCCATTGAAGATTTGGTGAAATACAGAATGGAGCACGATTCCTTGATTGAAAAAAAGGAAGATTTTAAAATAAGTACAAAGTTTGGAGATTTCAGGCTTCGGGCATACAAACAAACTACAAACGACCAAATTCATATCGCGCTCACAAAGGGAACTTGGAAAGAAAATGAACCTGTATTGGTTCGTGTAAATGCAACTTTGGTGAATGGCGACATTTTGGGAACACTTACAAATAACGCCGAACAGAAGTTGGATGATATGTTCAACGTTATCAACAACGAAGAGAAAGGCGCGATTGTTTTTATAAACCAACAAAGCCAATCCCTAAATCTTTTGAATCGCTTAAAAGAACTGAAAGAAGCTCAAAAACCTAATGAAATTGCGAAAGCGACACGTATTGAAATGGACAGCAAAGATTTCGGGATTGGGGCACAAATTCTGCACGATTTGGGAATCCACAAAATTCGCTTGGTCTCAAACAGCGAGCAGACAAAACGTGTGGGGATGATTGGTTATGGTTTGGAAATTACGGAATACGTAGGTTATTAAACCACTGAAGCTATTGCATTTTTCATAGCTTCTGCCCTTTCTCTTACTTGTTTATCGGACCAGCCAATTTTTATAAGAGAAGAAATAGTGCGCCCCATAATTGCATCACTTTTTGAAAAATCTGTATTGTTAAAATCCTGCATTTGGTTTCTAACTTCGGAAGAAAGATTGCCCAATGACTTCAAATTCCTTAAATGTTCCCAGCCGTTTATATAGTGCCAATTGTTGGTGAACCAATAAAAACAGGCATCCACGCTAGCTTCAGATAGCGTGTTGTGTGCTTTTTTGGTTAAATCTTCCGTGGGAAGAAAGAAGTTTAAAAAAGAATAGTTTTCCTCGCCGCCTTCGGGAACTCTTCTAAAAGTAACGCCTTCCACAGTTTCTAAAGCTTCGCGAAGTATCGTATAATTTTCTTTCTGAATTTTTAAAATTCCATCCAACTTGTCCAATTGCGCCAAACCAACAGCAGCATTCAATTCAGAAATTCTGAAATTATAGCCTAAAAAAGGGTGCGTTTCCGCCCCGCGATCATTGCCCACGTGGTCGTGGCCGTGGTCTTGGTAATGGTCTGCATTTAGTGCATACTTTTCATTGTTGGTAATAACACCACCACCTTCACCGCAGGTAATGGTTTTTACAAAATCGAAAGAAAAACAACCCAAATCGCCATAGCTTCCCAAAGGTTTTCCTTCGTAAGTTCCACCAATAGCTTGACAAGCATCTTCCAAAAGAATCAAGCCGTGTTTGTCACAAATTACTTTTAAAGCTCTCAAATCTGCCATAGAGCCGCACATATGTACTGGCATTACGCATTTGGTTTTTGGAGTGATTGCTGCTTCCACAGCCTTTGGATCAAGGGTTAGAGTATCGTCTATATCTACCAAAATTGGAATAGCTCCCAAAGCCAAAATAGATTCAAAACTCGCTACAAAGGTGAAGGTTGGCATTATAACCTCATCACCCGCGCCAATGCCTGCGGAAGCCAATGCAACCGTTAAAGCAGCTGTTCCGCTGGAAACTAGTTGGCAATATTCAGCACCCATTCTTTGGGCAAAAGCTTTTTCAAATTCTTTTGCTTTCCAGTGGTTGTTGCGCATACCATCGAAACCGTAGCGCATCAAAACACCAGTTTCCAATACATCGTTTACTTGTTTGCGCTCTTCGGCGCCGAAAATTTCAAATCCGGGCATTTTTTATTGTTTATTGTTATTCTTTATTTTTTATTGGGTCTTTACTGAAGATGATTGCCAAAGGTAAGAGTTGCGTGTTCAGCTCAAAAGTATGTGGAATGAATTTTAAAAAATCAATTTACTTCAATAATAAGTTCGTCCACGCCGCGACGCACTTTTTTAAGGTTTAAAAAGAAGTCTGATTCGTCGCGATAGCCCACCGGAAGTACGATTACCGATTCCAGACCCTTTTCATCCAAACCTAATAGTTTATCATACTTTTTTGGCTCAAAACCTTCTATGGGGCAGGCATCAATATTTTCAACAGCGCACACGGTTAAAAGGGCTCCAAGGGTTAAGTAGAGTTGATTAATCATCCAATCCCTTATTTCCAAGGTATTTTTTTCGGTAAAGGAAGCAATAAGGTTTTTCTCGAAAGGCTCCAAAATATTGCGTGGCGTATTGCGGGTACCCTCTACTCTTTTGAAATGATCTATAATGAAATCTTCATTGATGTTTTTTTCAATACACAACACCAAAACGTGCGAAGCATCGAAAACTTGTGGTTGATTGTAGGTGAGCGGCATTAATTGCTCCTTTAAATCGGTATTGTTAATAATTACAAGCTTTAAAGGCTGCAGGCCATAAGAGGTTGCCGTAAGGTTGAAGGTTTCCTTTAAAATATTCAGTTTTTCTTCGGAAAGGGCTTTTGAGGAATCAAACCTTTTAGTGGCGTAACGCCATTGCAGTTTTTCAATTGTTTTTGAAGACATTCAATATTGAATTTACGTTCCCTGCAAAAATAACAATAAAAGCCAAAACCCCTAATTTTAAAAGAACGTCCTTCACATTCCTAAAATTTTCTATTTGAGAAAATTTAAAGCAAAAAACAGTTAGAATATTTAAAAAAGCTTTTTATATTTGCACCCGCCTACGCAAACTATCGTTTGCTTCGGCGGGCGAAGGCCCGCTGAGATTCCAAAAGGAATATGGTGAAGCATACCACTGGAGAAATGGCAGAGTGGTCGATTGCGGCAGTCTTGAAAACTGTTGAGGGTTACACCTCCGGGGGTTCGAATCCCTCTTTCTCCGCTAAAAGCCCCGTAATCGAAACGATTACGGGGCTTTGTTTTTGTAGTTGACAGTTCGGGCTAATTTACATCCATCCCAAATTTTTATATTTCATTACAAATTCTATAATTCGCTCATTATCCTTAGAATGTGGATTTAAGCTCATATTTTTTAAATGATAAATTGCTTCTGTAGAAACCAATCCTTTCTAATTTTTAATCAAAATATTTATTGAAAAATTCAAAAATCAAATGTCAATAAAAATCCATTAACCAAATAAAGTCCGAAACCAAGGTTTGGATTTTGCCTTTATGTTTTGTCCATAGCCATAGCCATAGCCATAATTGTAGCCGGTAACATTCTGTTGTGACACATCATTAATAACGTAAGCCATCTTTCTAAGTTTTTTGGTGGCATTCAGGTCCTTTGAAAATTCCAATAGATGTTTTTCGGTAAAATCAGCACGTACCACAAATAAAGTGAGATCTGCATATTTTGATATCAACATTGTGTCCGCTACCAGCATGGTAGGGGCAGTATCCACTATAACATAATCATACTGTTTCTTTGCTTTTTTAAGGAATTCCTCAAAATTATGGTTCGAAAAAAGTTCAGGAGCATTTGGAGGAATTGGGCCACCGAGGCAAACATCTAAATAGTCATTATTACCGAGCCCATTTTGAATGCAACTTTGTAAATCCAAATCTGGATTATGTAAATAATTCGAAAGCCCAACCACGTTTTTCTCCTTTTTGAAATAATGGTGTAGAGTAGGGTTTCTCAAATCGGCCCCAATAAGCAATACTCGTTTTTTCAAGCTGGCAAAGGCCAAAGACAAATTAACGGACATTAACGTTTTTCCTTCCCCTTTAACTGTCGAGGTAACATATATTACGTGACCAAAACCATCCTCTTTTTTTTGCAATAGATAGTTAACATTGGTACTCAAAATCCTAAAGGACTCTGCCAGTACTGAATGGTCATTGGCTTCAATTAGGGTTTTGGTATCTTCTATTCTTGGTATCTCGGTGAGTATGGGGATCACAGAATTCAGTTTTTCTACATCAAGGCGATTATGGACTTTTGTGTCCAAGGAAAATTTTGTGTACAGAACCACGAACGGCAACAACAATCCTACAAGCAGGAACATGCCCAACGTTTTATTTCTATTGGGGGAAACGGGGGTGTTGCTGGAAAGGGCATAATCCACAACCTTTATTGATGGCGCGGTTACAGCAAGGTTTATGGCGGCCTCTTCCCTTTTCTGCAAAAGAAGAAGAAAAAGATTTTCTTTAATGCCCTGTTGGCGCTCAATGGAACGCAATATTTGTTCCTTTTCCGGAAGGCTGGAATACTTGGCTCCTGCAATTGATCTTTCCATACCCAGCTGGCCCAAAGAAACTTTCAATTGGTTTTGATACATATTTACCGTTTGAATAACGTTCTGCTTTCCCTGTTCTAATTGCCCTGAAAGCGCTTGTAGTGTTGGATTGTTTTTACCGGCACTTGCCAAAAGTTTTTCACGTTCCTGAACTATTTTGTTATAATCAGTTACCAAATTGTTTATACCGGAATTGTCCAAACCAATGTCAGCAGGTAATAAAGAGAAATCTTTTTCTTCGGTAATGGTTTGCTTTAACAATCGGGATAACGCAATTTGAGTCTGTAGTTTAAAGACCTCATCTTCTGCCACAGATTTCTTTTCGAGTGTCACCCCGGCATCAGCCTCTATATAGGCTAGGTTGTTGTTTTGTTTAAAAGTCTTTTTCGACCCCTCGATGGAATCCAACTCCTGAGTTAAATAAACAAACCTGTTGTCAATAAAATTCACGGTTCGTTCAGACACCAACCGTCTATCCAAAATACCATCTTTGTTAAATTTTTCAATTAAAGTATTAAGAATTGCTTCAGACCGTGCAGTATTTTCGCCTACAAGGGACAAAGTAAGTATGTCGCCAACACGATTTGTGGGCTGAATGTCAATGGCGTTAGTCAGTTGGATTATAGCCTGTTTTTTAGATTTAAGGACAATCTCGAAGCTACGGTCTTTATAATCGCTTAGTTTTTCCATTCCCGTGAAATTTATAGTAAATGGCAGAGTGGAAACCGTATCCTTTTCATATAGGTCTATGGTGGTTGTTTTATTAGATCCATCCGTAATTTTAAGTTTTGAAGACTGGATCTCAAGATAATAGGATCCCGTAATATCCAAACTATCTGCCATTGGCTTTTTAATGACAACAAACGGATTGCCCCAGGTTTCATACGTTTTTACGTTCCCTACTTCGTTTACGGTAACATCAAGATTCAGGGCTTCGACCACTTCACTGAGCAATCTGTAGGATTTTAATACCTCTATTTGGTTTTCAAGATTGATGGCAGATTGATTTCCCAATAAAGAGATCGACGCTTCCGAGGCTATATTTAGTTCGGGGGAATCGTCAATAATTTTTATTTTGGCGATAGTATTATAGTTAACCGGAGTATAACGAAGGTAAATATAGCCACCTACCAAAGCTATGACCGCAGCAATCACAAACCAGGGCCAATACCTAAGATATTTTAAAATCTTTACTTTTAGGTTTAACCGCTGCTGGTCTTTTTTTTGAATCAAGATATCTTTTTTGTTTTTTGCCATTATCGTGTAAGTAAAACTGTTACAGTTAAAACTAATGACAATATGGTCAAAAGAACGCCAACATTGCCCACTAGTCCAGCACTTTTAACTTTGGCCTCATTAGGATTTATTACTATAAAATCATTGGGTTTTATATAGAAATAAGGGGTATTGAACCAGTCTGTGCTGGTAAGGTCCAAATGCTGTATTTTGCGTATGCCATTTTCTTCCCTTATCAATAATACATCTTTCCGTTCTCCATTTATTGTAAGATCTCCTGCAAAGCCAAGTGCCTGGGGAAGGGTAATATTCTGCTCTGTAAAGGAATAAGTGCCTGGTCTGGCCACTTCGCCCAATACGGTAACTTTAGCATTTAATATACGTACGCTTATGGTAGGCTCTTTTAGATGGCCTCCTTTTTCCAATAGTTCCTTTATTCCTTGCTCAAGTTCCTTTGTTGTTCTTTCCGCAACGTCAAGTGTGCCAAGCACAGGAAAAGTTATAGTACCATCCTCCCCTACCAAATAGCCCTGCAATTTTAGAAGATCAATATTGC
The DNA here is from genome assembly GCA_038212575.1 of Flavobacteriales bacterium. GTDB lineage: Bacteria > Bacteroidota > Bacteroidia > Flavobacteriales > Flavobacteriaceae > Aequorivita. The sequence goes on along the minus strand of JBBQUI010000022.1, from coordinate 1,888 downwards.
TATTAACGGCAGAGCCTGCCACCGTTATATTGTAAGGCGCAGCGGTTTCTTGAACCAAGGCACTCACGGTGATGTTCAAAATGTCATTGGGTTGGATTTTTACAGGTTCATAATAGATTTCTTGGGGGATGTAATAATCCGCATCCTGAAAATACAAAATCTCTTTTTTACTGGCGCACGAACTGAATACCAATACCAATGAAACTAAAATTAGAATATTTCTTTTTATCATAGCGAAACGGCTTTAAGCGCTTTAAATCTCGGGTTAATAATTTACTGAATATGTGTAAATAAAACTATTTTCAATCGTATGTCAATCGCTCTTTCATATTGAGTATGAATATATTATTTCTAAATTATAATAATCTTAAAATTTCTCTAATAATTTAAAAAATTGGGGGATTTTTGAAAAATTCTTAAACAAAAGAACCCGTATGGGAAATGGTATACCATTGGATTTTATTACTGTAAAATCCTCCCTGGATTTTTGGTACATGTTCTTTAAACTCCTGTTGCTGGCACCCCCAACCCGCATTTTGGTTATAACCTTCGGGACATAGGAAAATTTAAGAGAGGGATCCCTCAAAACCCGCAACATAAAATCGTAGTCCGCAGCTATTTTGAATTTTAAGTCAAAACTGCCATGTTTCTGGTAAACCTCTTTTTTTAAAAACAAAGTGGGATGCGCGGGCATCCAACCTTTTTTCAAAAGTTTTGGGTGGAAATTCCTGCTCTTCCAAGAGCGGATAACCCGCATGGTATCTTCCTTGTTCACATATTCCAGATCGCCATAGACGCCATCTGTATCTCCTTCCTCAAATATTTTTACAATCTCTGAAATGATCTCTGGCCCGGCCAGATAATCATCTGAATGTACAAAGCCGATAATTTCGCCAGTTGCCATTTCTATTCCTTTGTTCAAGGCGTCGTAAATACCTTTGTCTGCTTCGCTTACCCACTTAATATTGAGATGTTCGGCGGCCCGTGCTTTTATAATCTCAACCGTTTTATCCTTGGAGTTTCCATCAATAACAACATACTCAATATTTTTATACGTTTGCCCCAAGACGGAATCCATGCAATTATTGATGGTTTGCGCGCTGTTATAAGTAGCAGTAATTATTGAAACTTTCATTCAATTATCTTTCTTAGTTTTATCAATTTAGCTGGGTTGCCCTGATAAATGGAATATGGCTCCAAAGTTTTAGTGGCCACTGATTTTAACGATAAAATGGAATGTTCTTTACAGACTACATTCATCGGGACAATAGCCTGTGCACCAATCCACACACCGTCTTCAATTGTTACTGGGCCTATTATCAAATCGAAGGTTGATTTATTATAATTATGGCTTCCGCATATAATCATCGCACCTTGCGAAAGACATACGTTTTTGCCTATTGTAACCTTCGCAAGATTGTCTATCCATACTTCTTCCCCTATCCACGTATAATCATCAATAGTTAAAAACCAAGGATATTTAATGTTTACCCGAGGTTTTATAACGACTCCTTTGCCAATCTTTGCACCAAATGCCCTCAATAAATTTCTCTTTAAGAATGAAAACGGGATAAGAGGGCTTCTAAAAAAAAGAATGTTTGTTAAGTACCACAATGCGCCTTTAAATTTGGATCCGGGATTATACCAAGAATTGTCGTACGTGGATAAGTCAGTCTTCATTCACTATAATTTTTTATTCTGCAAAAATCGCGGAGTCATTGATGAATTTCTTGGCATACCCAAACGCGGATTGCTGCCAAATATCATATTTTTTTGATCCATATTGGTTCACTTTATCAAAACGTTATGAAATTCATCTGTATTTTCCAATGGAATATACCAACCCACTTTTTTTATTTAAATTTTTTCAAGGGGTTAAGTTTGAAGG
>JBBQUI010000021.1:0-26129 GCA_038212575.1 Flavobacteriales bacterium | reverse complement strand
TAAAAAATTTCAGCAAGGTTTTACAAGACCTATAGAATTTGAAGATTTTCTGTCTTATAGTTTGTACCCAAGAGTATTTGAAGATGCTCACGAAAAATATAAGTTATATGGAAATGTCGCTATCCTCGCTACCCAAAATTTTTTCTATGGAATGAAGCTTCAAGAAGAGGCCATCATTGAATTGGAGCCTGGAAAATCCATCATTGTAAAATTGCTTTCCATAGGAATTCCAAATGAGGATGGTGTGCGCATCGTTTTCTTTTCAGTAAATGGTGAAAATCGTTTTATAGAAATAAAAGACAAGTCTATTAAGGTAGAAAAAGAAATCCACGCAAAGATAGATCCTCAGGACACCAATCAATACGGCGCACCATTACAGGGAAGTTTGTATAAAATTTTGGTGAAAAAGGGTCAGGAAATAAAAAAGAATGATCACCTCTTTATTATCGAGGCTATGAAAATGGAAACTACAATTACCGCAAATAAAGCTGGGAAAATTAAGTCTATTTCTCTAAAACCCGGCACAATGGTAATGAAGGATGATTTGATTTTGACTTTGGAATAATTCAGAATTCAGAATTCTGAATTCTGAATTATTTTTAGTCTTGTGCCTTACGTCTTTCAGCGAAGCGGTCTTAGGTCTTTTTTCAAATAAAATATATTTACCACCCCTTGCTTTTCAAATAAATAACAGTACATTTGCACCCCTCTTAGGCGAAATTTATTTTGATTTAGGGTGAGAAAACAATGAATTATTAACGATTGACAAAAAACTAAATGGATACATTAAGTTACAAAACAGTATCTGCTAACAAGAATACCGTTGTAAAAGAATGGTTGGTAGTAGATGCGGACGGGCAAACATTGGGTCGTCTTGCAAGCGAAGTTGCTAAATTACTTCGCGGTAAGCACAAACCTAGTTTCACCCCTCACGTAGATTGCGGTGATAACGTAATTATTACTAATGCCAGTAAAATAAACCTTACCGGCAAAAAATGGGACGACAAAACATACATTCGCCACACAGGTTATCCTGGTGGACAACGTAGCCTTACCGCTACGGAATTGTACAAAAAAGACCCTACAAGGCTTGTTGAAAAAGCTGTGAAAGGAATGCTTCCTAAAAACAAATTGGGCGCGGAAATCTTCAGAAACCTTAAAGTTTATGTAGATGCAAACCACGGTCAAGAAGCACAAAAACCTAGAGCTATTAACTTTAACGACGACAACAAGTAATGGAGACAATTCACAAAATAGGTAGAAGAAAAACTGCTGTTGCACGTGTTTACCTTAAAGAAGGTAAGGGAAACATCACCATCAACAAGCGTGAGTTTGAAAACTACTTTCCAACTGGAACACTTCAGTATAAAGTAAAACAACCTTTAACACTTACAGATAACGAAACTACTTTCGACATTACAGTAAACGTATTTGGTGGTGGAATCACTGGCCAGGCAGAAGCAATTCGCCTTGCTATTTCCCGCGCTATGTGTACGCTTAATGACGAAAATCGTGGAATCTTGAAACCAGAAGGTTTGCTTACAAGAGACCCAAGAATGGTAGAGCGTAAGAAATTCGGACAGAAGAAAGCTCGTAAGAAATTCCAGTTCTCTAAACGATAATTATTTAGTTATAAAGTTACTGAGTTATTTTTTTTAATAACTCAGTAACCTATTAACTTACAACCAAGTTCATATTCATTATTAATTAAAAAGCTGTTAACCCGAAAAATTCGGGTGTTAGTTTAGCATCTAAACCAAAATCCGCCGTGGCGGAAAGGTTGCTATCCTTTCACAGAACGTAAACTAAAACAAAAATGGCAAAAAAAGTAGAAGTAAAAGACTTACTTGAAGCAGGTGTGCATTTTGGCCACCTAACCCGCAAATGGAACCCAAACATGGCGCCGTATATCTATATGGAGCGCAACGGGATCCACATTATCAACCTATACAAAACCGCTGCAAAAATTAGCGAGGCTAACGAAGCCCTTAAGAAAATTGCAGCCAGTGGACGCAAAATCCTTTTTGTAGCTACCAAAAAACAAGCAAAAGACATTGTTGCTGAAAAAGCAAAGAATGCAAACATGCCTTACATCACTGAAAGATGGCCGGGCGGTATGCTTACCAACTTTGTTACTATCCGTAAAGCCGTTAAGAAAATGGCTTCTATTGATAGAATGAAGCAAGACGGAACCTTCATGACTCTTTCAAAAAAAGAGCGTTTGGCTGTAGATCGTCTTCGTGCTAAATTGGAAAAGAACTTAGGTTCCATTTCTGATATGAGCCGTCTTCCCGCAGCGCTTTTTATTGTTGACACAACCCGTGAGCACATTGCGGTTGCAGAGGCTTTAAAACTGAACATTCCAATCTTCGCTATGGTTGATACCAACAGTGACCCACGCGTTATTGATTATGTAATTCCATCTAACGACGATGCTTCAAAATCTATTGAAAGCGTTATGAGTTTTGTATCTGAAGCTATCATTGAAGGTCTTTCCGAAAGAAAATCTGGAGGTGACGACGATAACGATGATGAAGAAGGAATGGCAAAAAAAGCCAGAGTTCCTAAAAAAGAAAAAGAAGTGAAAAAAGCAAAAGCTGAAGTTCCTTCAACTGACGAAGAAGATGTAAAAGCAATGAAAGAGGCAAAAGAGCCTGTGCGTCAGAAATCGAAAAAAGAAGTTCTAAACGAAGAAGAATAATAACCTTATCTTAAAATTTAAAAGTCGTTTAGTTCTTTTCTTTAATGAAAATATATTGAACGACTTTTTTTAATATTAAACTTAAAAATTTATAAAAATGGCAAACATAACAGCCGCAGAAGTAAATAAACTGAGACAAGCCACCGGAGCTGGAATGATGGACTGTAAAAAGGCATTAGTTGAGGCAGACGGAAATATGGAAGAAGCAATTTCAATCCTTAGAAAAAAAGGACAGAAAATTGCTGAAAAAAGAGCAGACCGCGACTCCAGCGAAGGTGTTGCAACTGCAAAAGTGAACAGCGACAACACAAAAGGTGTAGCTATTTCATTGAATTGTGAAACCGACTTTGTTGCTAAAAACGATTCATACGTTGAAATGGCAAACAAAATGGCTGAAGTTGCTTTGAAAACATCTTCAAAAGATGAGTTTTTGGCTGCAGATTTTGGCGGAATGACTGTTGCTGAGAAATTGATTGAGCAAACTGGTGTTATCGGTGAAAAAATAGAGATTGGTGGTTACGAAATTTTGGAAGCTCCTTTCGTAGGTTCTTACGTTCACGGTAACAAAATTGCTGCTTTAACCGGTCTTTCAAAAGCAGTTAATAACGCTGAAGAATTGGCGAAAGACGTTTCTATGCAAGTTGCATCCATGGGCGCCTCTACCCTTTCCTATAAAGATTTTACACCAGAATTTGTGGAATCTGAAACAGAAGCGCGGATTGCTGTAATTGAAAAGGAAAACATCGAGTTGGGCCGTTTGGGTAAAACCCTTAAAAACGTACCAAAATACATTTCAAGAGCACAATTGACTCCAGAAATTATGGCACAAGCTGAAGCTGATGCAAAAGCAGAGTTGAAAGCTGAAGGCAAGCCAGAGCAAATCTGGGATAAAATCCTTCCAGGAAAAATTGAGCGTTTCGTTAGTGACAACACTACAATGGACCACGAAAAAGCGTTACTTGACCAAAACTTTATTAAAGACGACAAAAAGAACGTTGCTGATTACGTGAAAACGTATGGTGATGTGGAGGTTGTAGGCTTTAAGAGAGTTTCTTTGGCGTAAGCTTTTAAGAATATTTAAAACTGAAAAGAGGCTGATTGATTTTAGCCTCTTTTTTTATAAAATTAAAACATGTAGGCGCGCGATTAATCGCGCGCCTACTAATTTATTAAAGAGAATTAAATCATTATTCTTTTACAATTTTCTTCACAAGTCTTTTCCCTTCAGAAGAAATAACAGCTACATAGATTCCTGCCGTTAGACCTCCCATATTCAGTTCGGTCTTTTTAGCTAAGGGCGAAATTTCTAAAACCTTTCTTCCCAAAAGATCAAATAACTCAACTTTTTCAAGCGTTAAATTTGCTTCAATGTAAAGAGTATTTGACGCGGGGTTGGGATATATTGATACTTCTGTCACTTTTAAATCTTCGACTCCCAAATTAGTATTCACTCCAAAAATTGTTTGAAACGCATTGCCTCCAAATTCCACGCTAATTGTATAAACACCATCTGGAAAAGAACCATCAACGGGATATTCCCATTGGGCATAAGCACCTGTATAAACAGGCCATGGCGAAGTAAAGATGTAATCGTACAATATTGAGTTGTCAGGTTTCCGTACAACTATATGGGTCTCGTCATTTAAACGGATATCTCTGTAAAAAATTCGAAAGTAAACAGTTTCACCCGGTTCAAAATTTAATTCTTCGTAGGTATTTTCCACTACACCACAGTCTGTATCAAAATTTGCAGAATTATGGGTTGAAAGCCTGTTGATTGTAGGAATGTAATAATCGGGCTGATCAACAAACCAACTATCAGCATTCATATTGTTACACGGTCCTTCATACGGATCTATCAAATTGTTGCCAGCATCATAAACCTCAAAATGCAAATGCGGAATAGTGCTACTGCCAGAACTTCCCGCAGCGCCCAGATATTCGCCTTCGGCAACTGTATCGCCAATATTTTTAGAAGTGATGGCGCCGTCTTTAAAATGCCAATACCAAGCTTGCGAGCCATCTGCATGTTCTAGAATAATACCGTTCCAAAGCGGGTTGCCGTTGTTTACGCAATTCAAATCAAAATTGCCGTCCCGTTTATCTATAATAGTTCCAGGAGCGGCAGCAACTATTTCCATAATTTCTTCTTGCATCCGCTTCCAAGGGTAGGGCCAAAGCACATAATCTGTACCTTCGTGGTTACCGTTTATCCAATCATAGGTGCGTTCGCCACATTCATAGTCTAATAAATTTCCATTGGGCGTTAAATCTTGATCCACTTGATTGTTGATTATATAATATCCATAATCATTAAAACCAGCTTTGGCACGTAACGGTATAATAAACAATGGCGAGTTGCCCTTTCGCTGAAATGCATTTGGGTTTTTCTGAAGTATTGCTTGCTTATTTAAAGCAATCTGCTGCCGCACTTCTTGCCGCTGCAAATCAGTGATACACTCCGTCTTCTCAATGTTTGCAGGTTGAAGTGTGGGATTGTTTGGGGGTATTTGTCTTCCTGAATTTTGGGAAATCATCACAGTTGAAATTCCAAAAAACAAATAAAATAATATTGTTCTCATAATGTGAAATTTTAAGGATTAATTAGTTTTCATTATTACATCGGAGCCAATCAGATAACGTCATCAAAAAAAACGATCTTTTTTCTGCTTAATAGATCTTTCTTTTCAACAACTACTTTTTTCAATTCCTTCCACCGCATCAATATTTTTCTTTATTTTTGCGCTGTAAAAATCCGCTATGCATTACAAAAGAATTCTTCTAAAACTTTCCGGCGAAGCCTTAATGGGCGATCAACAATATGGCATCGATCCTATTCGCCTTAAAGAATACGCCCACGAAATAAAACAGATTACCGAAAAAGGTGTGGAAGTGGCCATCGTTATTGGCGGCGGTAACATTTTTAGAGGTCTGTCCGGAGCCAGCAGCGGCATGGATCGCGTACAGGGCGACCATATGGGGATGCTTGCAACAGTAATAAACGGCCTCGCATTGCAAAGCGCATTGGAGAATGAAGATGTACCAACACGTCTGCAAAGCGCCATCAATATTAATGAAGTAGCTGAACCTTTTATTCGCAGAAAAGCAATTCGCCATCTGGAAAAAGGACGCGTGGTTATTTTTGGTGGTGGAACCGGAAATCCTTATTTTACAACAGATTCAGCAGCGGTTTTAAGAGCAATCGAGATTGGTGCAGATGTTATTTTGAAAGGAACACGTGTGGATGGAATTTATACCAGCGACCCCGAAAAAGACAAGCAGGCAACAAAATTCGATTTTATCAGTTTTGAAGATGTGTTGCGGAAGGGCCTGAAAGTAATGGATACCACAGCTTTCACGCTAAGCCAGGAAAACGAATTGCCAATCATAGTTTTTGATATGAACACCAAAGGCAATCTTTTAAAAGTTGTTTCCGGTGAAAAGATTGGAACGAAAGTAAATTTGTAAATAAAATAGCCGGAAATTCAGGAATATTTAAATATTTTTATTTGTGAATTCGTGGTAAAAAATATAAACTTGTCCCCCTGAGCGCAGTCGAAGGGTTGAATTTTGAATCCTATGGAAGACGAAATAGATTTTATAATTGATGGTACGCGTGAAGCGATGGACAACGCGTTGAAACATTTAGAAAAAGAATTGGCAAACATTCGTGCCGGAAAAGCTTCTCCAGCAATGGTTGGTAGCGTAATGGTGGATTATTACGGAAGCCAAACTCCCTTAAGCCAAGTGGCAAACGTGAACACGCCGGACGGAATGACTATTAGCATTCAACCTTGGGAAAAAGGAATGATTCCGGAGATAGAACGTGGAATCCACCTTGCAAATATTGGTTTCAACCCAATGAATAACGGCGAAAGCGTAATCATCAGCGTTCCTCCTTTAACAGAAGAACGAAGAAAGGATTTGGTAAAACAGGCAAAAGCTGCTGGTGAGGAAGCAAAAATAGGCGTCCGCAACGACCGAAAAAATGCCAATAATGATTTAAAAGGATTGGAAATTTCTGAAGATTTAAAGAAGAGCCTTGAAGATGACATTCAAGAAATGACCGATCAGCACATCAAAAAGATTGATGAGACCTTGGCTAAAAAAGAAAAAGAAATAATGACTGTGTAATACACCTTCGTTAAACTAAATACAATAAAGCGGCATATTAGCCGCTTTCTTTTTACTTTTAAACGGCTAAAAATTAATCCTCCCGAATGCGAAAGCTCCTTTTTTTTGTTTTTTTCAGTGTCGCTTTTTATGCTGCTGCACAGGAGCCGTCAATACAAACTGATAAGGATTCCGTTTCAAGTATTTCCGATAAAAAAGAGCACCCACTTTCTTCCGGTTATTACCCTGTTGGCTTTTTTGACATTGATCTTAAAACCCTAATAAAATACAACAATTACGAAGGCTTCCGTTTGGGAATTGGAGGACTCACCAACGACAAGCTTTTTGAAAAATACAAACTGGGCGGTTATGTGGCCTATGGTTTTAAGGACAAAGCCCTAAAATATAGTTTAGGTGCCAGCGCCCGTGTGAACAAAGAAAAGAAAGCTTGGGTGAGCGTGTATTACGCTGACGATATAAAGGAAATTGGAACTTTTGATTTCCTGACCGATGCGCGGGTCTATTCTATTTTTGAGCCAAGGCTCGTTAATATCATCCAATTTTATAAATACCGAAAATGGTATGCAAACGTTACCAGTGAGCTTACCCCAAAAATACTTGGTGAGTTTCGGGTGGAGCATAGCAATGTAGAGAATATTGAGACCTATTATTTCATAAATGACGGCATACCCTATAAAGACTATCAATTGGCGGAGGCTACAGTTTCGGTTCGGGTAAGTCCGAAAACGGATTTTTTTACAAATGAAGATGGCACAAAGGAATATTTTGACGGTTTTCCGAAAATTAGCGCACAAATTACACAAGGGTTTAAAGATGTGGTGGGAAGCGATTTCAACTATACCAAGTTTGGGCTGAAGTTGGACTATTATATAAAACGTACTGATCTATCTTCCACCAATATTCTTTTGGAAGGCACACTCGCCACAGGCGATGTACCGCTTACGCATTTGTTCCATTCCTACCCCAACCAGCCAACCAAGGAGAAGGTTTTGCAACGTTTTTCTGTAGCTGGAGTGCAGAGTTTTGAGACGATGTATTTTGGCGAATTCTTTTCAGATAAACTTACTACGCTACAAGTGAAACACAGTTTGCGAAGATTTAAACTAGCAGAAAAGTGGAAACCAGAACTAGTGCTGATTACTCGCCACGCTTGGGGCGACATGGACAATACGGACCAGCATTTTGGGGTTCCTTTTAATACTTTAGATAAACTTTATAACGAAAGCGGTCTTGAGCTAAACAAGATTCTTTTTGGATTTGGACTTAGTGGGGCTTACCGCTATGGGTATTATAACCTCCCAAAGTTCTCGGATAATATTTCGTTTAAGTTTACTTTTAATTTGAAGATTTAATCGGTTTTCAGTTGTCGGTTGTCAGTTACGAGGGCACGGGCGGGACGCCCGCGCCAGCTGGGTATGGAATCCTTTTCAAAGCATCCAGATCTTGCCCATCTTCTGGCCTGAACAAAAAACAAAGCCGCTCAAAGCGGCTTATAATGGTTGAGTTTTTATGAAATTAGAGGGTTGTGCAACGGTTACCGTTGTTGGCAATAGTTTTTTCTTTTTTTACGATTCTATCCTTGATTAATGGTTCTATCTCTTTACTTTTTTCAATGTTATTAATCTTTATAAAATCAACATTAGTCTTATTTAATTGTTCGTATTCCTTTAAATGAACAGAATTAAATTCGGACTTAACAATCTCTAATTTAGAGGGTCTTGTAAACATCATTGCATATGCTTCTTTAAATGAGCGACTTTTTCTTACATCGAAGATGATGTCCTTCCATTCGTGAAAATTTAAAGTAATGGGGTTATATGTATTAATTGGTGTGGTAATGCCATAGACTGGTTTCTCTTCCTCGGCTTGAAAAGTTCCAAATATTCTATCCCAAATGATAAATGTCGATCCAAAGTTCTTATCCAAATATTTATCATTTCTTGAATGATGTACTCTGTGATGAGATGGTGTGACAAAAATGTATTCAATTGGAGCAGGTAATTTTTTAATATATTCGGTATGAATCCAAAATTGATATAGTACCTCAATTTGATGACATATAAAAAAAACGACAGGGTCAAACCCCATTAAAGCTACAGGAATAAAGAAGATAATTTTAATGTGTTGTGTCCATCCCAACCTAAAAGCCACAGACAAGTTATATTTTTCTGAATTGTGATGTGTAACATGAGTTGCCCACCAAAAACGATTAACATGAGTTAATCTATGTGACCAGTATCTAAAAAAATCTAAGGCAATAATGCAAAGAATATAGGCCCACCATTCTCTTGGAATGCTCCACGGAACAACATTATAAAAAAACAGTATAATTCCAAAAATTCCTATTTTTAATAAAGCTGAGATACCAATATTTACAAGTCCTATAAATGTGGCCGATATTGTGTCTAAGCTATTATAATAATCTTTTTTTTGAACAATTGTGAGAATCCACTCCATTATAACAAGTAAAATCAGAGGGATTGCTGCAATTTGGATAATGTTCAGCCCTGCTAGTTGGTCTAACAGCATTTCCATAGTTAAAGGATTTTCTTTCATATAGTGAACATTTTATTCTTATGCTGTTTCTTTGAGAATCTTTGCCACATAGCGTAAAAAATTGCTCTTCTCAAATTGTATATTTTATTTATCAAAAATTAGACTTTACAGTTATAATTATACTGATAATGTTTAATTAAATTATTGGCAACATATGTATATACGACATCATTATTGTGTCTATTCCGTAAATCTACAAAAAAGGTTTTGCAATAATTTACATCATCCCTGCTTTCCAAAATACCCCAAAAAATAAACCCTTCCACTTATCGCAAATACTTACCTTTGTCAAGTCTTTAAAAAATTGCTTTGAACAAACTTTTCAGCATAGGGTTTTGGGGCTGGGTGGCCCGTTTTATTTTAAGAAACCGAACCGCCATTCTCGTCGTAATTGCAGTCATAACGGTACTGCTCGCGCTTCAGTGGAAGAATATGCGCTTCACTTATACGGAGGCGAATTTACTGCCGGATGACCATCCCATAAATCTGGAATACGATCAATTTCTTTCACATTTTGGCGAAGAGGGCAACCTGATTGTTATGGGAGTGAAGGATTCTACAATCTTTACACCCGAGAAATTTAAGGCTTGGAACCAACTTTCAAAAGATATTAGCAAGTTTAACGAGGTGGAGCTGACGCTTTCAGTGGGCAATCTGCAAAAGCTTGAAAAGAAAACCGACACCACAGGTTTTGAACTGGTGCCTTTTATAAAAGATTCCGTTTTTACCGATGCAAATATTGCAACATATAAGGACGAGCTTTTTAATAGACTTCCATTTTACGACGGACTTATTTACAGTCCGGATAAGCAATCTATCCGCTCTGCCATCTATCTTAAAAAAGATATTGTAAACACTCCCGCACGGAAGGATTTTGTGATTGACGACCTGATTCCGCTTATTGATAAATTTGAAGCGGATACGGGCGTAACGGTCTATACATCTGGGATGCCATATATACGCACGTTGAATTCGCAAAGCATTATTGACGAGATTGGACTGTTTATAGGAGGGGCACTTTTTGTTACTTCGCTTATATTTTTCTTCTTTTTCCGCTCTTGGCGCGCCACGTTTATTTCTATGTGTACCGTGATTATTGGAGTGATGTGGGCTTTCGGATTTTTGGGACTGATGCATTATGAAATTACGGTACTTACGGCTTTAATTCCGCCTTTGATAATCGTGATTGGAATTCCGAATTGTATTTTCCTCATCAATAAATACCAACAGGAAATAAAACTGCACGGTAATCAGGCAAAATCTTTGCAACGTGTTATTGCAAAAGTGGGAAATGCTACTTTGATGACCAATCTAACAACGGCTTCGGGTTTTGCTACTTTTATTTTGGTGAAAAGTGAGCTGTTGAGCGAATTTGGTATCGTGGCTTCCATCAATATTGTGGCTATCTTTTTGTTGAGTTTGTTCATCATCCCCATTATTTACAGCTATATGTCGGTGCCGAAAGAAAAGCACCTAAAACATCTGAACAAAACGTGGATAAATAAGTTTGTGAATTGGATAGAGCGCATGGTAAAAGAGCGCCGCATCACAATTTATATTATGGCTGTTTTTCTTCTTTGTGTAAGTATTATTGGAATCTTCAACATTAAAATTTCTGGAAGTCTTATCGAGGATATGCCAAAGAATACTGGCTTTTTTGATGATATCCGCTTTTTTGAAAAGGAATATGAAGGCATTATGCCTTTGGAAATAATGGTGGATACGAAGAAGGAAAAAGGCGTAATGAGCCTTGCCACTTTAAAACGTATTGACGAACTGCAGGAACACATAAAAGAAATTCCAGAGTTTGCGAAGCCGCTGTCTGTGGTGGAATTGGTAAAATATTCCAAGCAAGCTTATTATAACGGCAATCCAGAATACTACCAATTGCCGAATAGTCAGGAGAAGAATTTTATACTCAGTTACGCTAAAAGCAGCAACACAAATACAAATCTATTAAGCAGCTACGTGGACAGTACCGGCCAGTTTGCACGGATCACCACGTTTATGAAAGATACCAAGCCTGATAGGTTTAAACGAATTGAGGAAGATCTTCACAAGGAAATAATCAAGGTCTTTCCGCCGGAGCGATATAATGTTTCGGTAACTGGAAAAGCGTTGGTTTTTCAAAAAGGGACGCATTATTTGGTGAACAATTTGATCCTTTCGCTTTCGCTGGCCATCTTTTTGATTGCGTTGTTTATGGCGTGGATGTTCCGAAGTTTTAAAATGATTCTTATTTCACTTATCCCGAACTTACTGCCGTTGATTATAACTGCTGGAGTAATGGGGTTTGTGGGCGTTCCCATAAAACCTTCCACTATTTTGGTGTTCAGCATTGCGTTCGGAATTTCGGTGGATGATACTATTCACTTCCTCGCAAAATACAGGCAGGAACTGATAGCTAACAACTGGAAAATAAAGAAGTCTGTTTATGCAGCACTTCGCGAGAGCACTGTAAGCATGTTCTATACTTCCATCGTTCTTTTCTTTGGGTTTTCGGTATTCACCATTTCAAGTTTTGGAGGCACGGTAGCATTGGGAGCGTTGGTTTCAATAACATTACTTTTTGCGATGTTGTCTAATCTGCTGCTGCTGCCCACACTCCTACTTTCTTTGGAAAGAAGTATTGCGAATAAGGAAACGATGAAAAAACCCGCGATTGAGATTTTAACCGATGATGAAAATGAGTGATCAGTTTTCAGTCGCACTATTCAGTTAACTCTTCTCAAAATACCAACTTTGAGTTTTGGAATTTGTTATTTATTTGTGATTTGTCCTTTTTGGAATTTGGTATTTCCTTTTTATTTGGAATTTGGTATTTTCTTTTTTGGAATTTTTTTGAAGTATATTTGCTCCTCTTAAAAAACGACCATGCAAGACAAGACGATAGATGAATTGTTGAAAACCGAACCGACACATCACAACGTGATTGTTAAAGGTTGGGTGCGCTCTTTTAGAAGCAACCGATTCATAGCTTTAAACGACGGATCTACCATAAAAACGTTACAATGTGTAGTGGATTTTGAAAATTTTGAAGAAGAAATTCTAAAAAAAGTAACCGTTGGTGCGGCCATTGAAGTTTCTGGAATTTTGGTGGAAAGCCAAGGCCAGGGCCAAACGGTGGAAATTCAAGTTTCAAAATTAACCGTTTTGGGAGAAGCAAATCCGGAAGATGTTAAACTTACCATCCTTTCACCGAAAAGACATTCCTTGGAAACCTTGCGCGAGCAGGCACATTTGCGAATCCGCACAAATACTTTTGGCGCCGTGATGCGCACACGTTCTAAACTGGCTTTTGCGGTCCACGAATATTTTCAGAAAAACGGCTTTAATTATATGCACGCGCCTATTATTACCGGCAGTGATGCCGAAGGTGCCGGCGAAATGTTTCGGGTTACAAATTTAGATGCCAAAAATCCGCCGCTTGATGAAAACGGCAATGTAAATTATAAAGAAGATTTCTTCGAAAAAGAAGCCAACCTCACCGTTAGCGGGCAGTTGGAAGCTGAAACCTACGCGATGGCACTTGGAAAGGTTTACACTTTCGGTCCAACTTTTAGGGCTGAAAACTCAAACACCAGCCGTCACTTGGCTGAGTTTTGGATGATTGAGCCAGAAGTTGCTTTCAATGATTTGGACGCGAATATGGATTTGGCCGAAGATTTTATAAAGTATGTTGTAAACTACGCTTTGGAAAACTGCGCGGATGATCTTGAATTCCTTGAAAACCGCTTGCTGGAAGAAGAAAAGAACAAGCCACAGGACGAGCGTAGCGAAATGAAGCTTCTTGAAAAGCTTCGTTTTATACTTGAAAATAACTTCAAAAGAGTGAGCTACACCGAAGCAATTGATATTTTGAAGCGTTCCAAACCAAACCAAAAGAAAAAATTCAAATATATAATTGAAGAATGGGGTGCAGATTTGCAAAGTGAGCACGAACGTTTTTTGGTTGAAAAACATTTTAAATGCCCCGTCATTCTTTTTGACTATCCCGCAAATATCAAATCGTTTTATATGCGTTTAAATGACGATGGTAAAACTGTTCGTGCAATGGACGTTCTTTTTCCAGGCATTGGAGAAATTGTGGGCGGCTCGCAACGGGAAGAACGTTACGATGTTTTGTTGGAAAAAATGAAAGTCATGAACATTGACGCAAAAGAATTATACTGGTATTTGGATCTTCGTAAATTCGGAACTGCAGTTCACAGTGGTTTCGGGCTTGGTTTTGAGCGTTTGGTTCAGTTTACCACGGGAATGGGTAACATTCGCGATGTAATTCCTTACCCAAGAACTCCGGGCAACGCGGAATTTTAAAAAGGTATTTTACTTTTGCAGAAGTTCAAAACTGAAGGCTATTTGCACTTCATCTGAAACTTTACTTTGCACAATTTTCGGGATTTTAATATCAAAATCTGAAGCACGCGCGCTAAAGCTTCCCGATAAAATGATTTTATCCTTTATAAATTCCAAAGTAATAGGAATTTTAGAGAACTGTTTTGGTACTCCGTGAAATTCAAGTTCGCCGTCAATGAATAAATTATTCGTGCCACTAAGCTTTTCAAAAGAGAAATCAAGTAATTTTCCTTTGAAAGTGGCTTTGGGGAATTTGTCAGATTCAGCATAATTTTCATTAAAGTGTTCTTCCATTAAAGCATTTTTAAATCGGAAAGCCTTAATAAGGGCAAGCGCAGCTATTTCGCCATTTTCAGTATTTATTATTGCTGTTACGGAATTGTTTTTTGCAGCCACTTCTTCAAAAGATGGCACGGAGGCTTCAAAATTTAATGTCCCAGTTTTGGTTATAAATTTATTTTGACCAAAGGAAATAGTGCTCAAAAATAATATGATATAGAGTATCTTTTTCATGATTTTTATTCTTTGATTAATCCATCTTCATTCCATTGAATGATGATATCTATTAAATTTTGTGGCAATCTAGGGCCGCCAAATGGCATCAAGAAAGCGGGGTCTTCGCTGGAAATACGACCAATCAAATTTCTGTTCTGAACTGCTTCCTTTACATTTTCATAACTAACTAAAGGCATTGGCGCACCATTTTGTGGTGGATTGGAATGGCAAATAATACAGTTATTATCTATTATTGATTTTACATGCCCACTATAAGTAACTGTTTCAGGTATTGGAGTTACATCAACCAAATCTTCCTCACTTACGGCAGTGCAACCAAGAAAAAGCATTATCGAGCTTAAGAGTGTTATTTGCAATACATTTCTTTTCATAACCATCGCATTAAAATACCCTACTTAAATTAAATCCGAAATAAATATCCCCATCAGCCCAATCACCAGAGGCTTGGCCCAAAAATCCGTTGGTGTTCATAGGTTGTGCGTTGGTAAAGTGCATTTGAAAAACATGACCTCCCGTTTCAAGATCGACGCCAACCGACAATGGATTTTTGAAAGGTGATGTACTGGCACGGTTTAAGTGAATGCCATAATCCATATTTAGAGACCAGCGTTTTCCCAATTTGTGGCGCCCTCCCAGCCCAATTGCAAACTGGGCGTTGTCCTGTTCGTTAATAGCAACATAATTATCGTGAAAATAAGTAGGTGCTATTTCCACAGAAAAATTGGTGTTCAGTTTTCGGGAAATTAAAAATTGGGTCGCGTATGACAAGCGATGTTTAAACTTCAACTTTGGAAGATTGTCTTTATCCAAAGCCGTGTTAATCATCAATGAATTATACCCAACAATGGTAAATGGAAATCCATTTTCCTGTTGTTTTACCAATCTGTATTTTAAGGAACCTTCATAAATTTTTTGATACGAGCTGCGCGAAACGCCAATATTCAATCCATCTGAAATTCCATAGATAAAATTTAATCGGGTCACTGCGTCATCGAGACCAAAAAAGCTGTCGAAACCATTTTCAATACTCCCAAATCTGTGAGAGACTATAAGTGTAAGTTCCTTTTTGGCTACTAATTTTGTGGATTCAAAATTTACAATTTTGAGGCCTTTAAAGGCAGCAGTTGCATATTCATCCGTTACCGAGTCGTTGTTAATCTCGGCAAGAAGATCTTCTTGGGCAACGGCAAAAGCCGGTATCCACAAAATTAGTAGCAAAAGGATTTTCAATGTAATCAGTTTTTAATGAATCTTTCAGTTTGCATGTTTTCACCTGAAATTACTTTTAAGAAATAGCTTCCTGTGTTCCAATTCAAAATATTTATTGCAATGTTATCTTCTGATTCAAATTCTTGTGTATAAATCAGTTTCCCTAATACATCATAGGCGGTTATTTGTCCCGTTTGCATATTTTTTGGCAAGACCAAATTTATTGTTGAGGATGCAGGATTTGGGTAAACACTGATTTTGTTCAATTTGTTTTCTTCTACGCCCAATACTTCCATAACAGTTATGGTGCCTGACATACTACCCGCACCGTGAATGCCACAAAAATAATCATTGTCACCAACCACAGTAAAAGTATAGGAGTATGTTTCTCCCATTCCTGTAATAACACCACTGTTGAAAGTTTCCACAGAGTTTCCTACTTCGTTTTGAACTGTATGGGGTGCACTATCGCCCCAGGTCCAGATTACGGTATCACCTTGATCGATAGTTAAATCTACATTGGATCCAATACCCATGAACCAATCTAGATTATGCGTTGTTTGTGCGTTTGCGGCAAAAAAGCCTAAAAAGGTAAGTAATAATAGTTTTGTTTTCATAATGATTTATTTAAGTTAATTAATAATACACTGGTCAAGTTTTATTTGTTCCAGTAAATCGTCATATCCTATAAATCGCCCTTTTACGGTGATTTTTGAATTTAGCTGTATTTCTTTTTTGGTAATCTTTTCTGAAAATTGACAAAATACCATATCATCTATTGTGATTTCGGTCTCATTGATTTCTGAAACAAGTCCAGAAATTTCAATGGTTTTGTTGAGATATTTATTTTGGGAAACAATAGTATCATTATCATATTCCGAATGCATTTGCTGAGCCGTCAATGAATATTGGGCATTTTCACCTTCAATATTGCGATGGTCTTTATATAGATAGTTATATCCTATAAAACCTATCACCATTATTGCAATTGCTATTAAAATCCAATACTTACGCATTTGTTATTGTTTTTAATTACAGTCGTTCACATATCGTATTTGGTCTTCCCCCAGCCTAAAGTCTACTTTTGTTTCATTCGGATTTTCTTCTATTTCGTGTAAAGTCCATTCATTATTACAGTCGGGAAGTGTAGGAATATCAATAACAACAATTATATTATTTGCCGAACCACTGGCGGTCCATGTTCCTTCGTAAGTCCATATTGAAAAAGTAGAAATCACTGTTCCGTCTGTATAAAAATTGAACACATAGTCATCATAATAATTTTCAGTATTGCTACTATCGTCGCGTCTTAGCCTATCTACAATCCAATCCTGACAACCTGTTAAATAACTCGTTAGTTGAGTGGTAGTGCATTCATTACAATCATCGTCATTATAATTATTATCATCATCTTCATCACAAGTGTCTCGATATGTTTCTATTACTGTTTCCAACTCATTTAAATTTTCAACGGTCATGATAGTTCCATCTGAAAGTGAAACGCCTATGGGAAAATCTATGGTAACTATATCATATTGCTCAATTTCTTCTATAAAAACATAAAAGTTTTCATCATTATTGAAGGTTGCGGTATCAATCATTTCGTTGTTGGAATTGAATATGGAAGCCGTAATTGGATATTGAAAATCAACACATTCAATATCGTCATCTTCAATATTTTCTCCATTACAATTGCTCGAAAAGCTGGAAAGTTCGGCGGAATCGTTAATGCTGACCAGAGAGTAATCTTCTAAAATGATGGTGACAGGAAAAAATATTTCAATTACATCTTCATCATCGTCAAGCTCGTCAAATACATCTTCAATTCTTTCATAATCCAATTCAGTATTTACTTCAATTTCTATATTGTTTGCAGAAACTGTGACAGGCAATTTAACTCTGAAACAATTGGCATTATCAATTATGTTATCTACCGACCCGTCATTGCTGACCGCTTGTTTAATTAAATTGACAATGGGAGAATTTATTACCAAGGTTTCTTCTTCTGGCGGTTCTATAAGTTGTGTTTCTTCTTTTCGGCAAGAAGTGAATGCCAACAAAAATGACAGTGTAAATAGTGATATTTTTAGAATTGATATTTTCATGAAAAGCTGAATAAAAATGTACTCTTTTTAAATATAACAACTCACTTCAAAAAAATCCTGAAAAAAACTGAAAGAATATTTCTATAACTTAGCCAAAGAAAAAACTGACTTTGCCAAAAAAGCTTAACAACAACATCTGTGAGGAAATGATCTTTGAACGTGTTTACATCAAATACGCAAAAGATCTTCACGATTTTCTTTATTATAAATTCGGTGAACAATTCAACCCTGGCGATAAGACCCAGGACGCTTTTATGAAGCTTTGGGACAATTGCGGAAAGGTACCTCTTGACAAGGCGAAATCATATCTGTTTACAATCGCTAACAATATGATGCTAAACGAAGTTAAACACCAAAAAGTGGTTTTAAAACACCAAAAAATAAAGCCCGAAAACTATACCAATGAAAGTCCAGAGTTTATTTTGGAAAAGGAACAATTTTTTCAACGTTACAAAAAGGCTTTGGAAAAACTTAGCGAGGAGCAGCGTGTAGCTTTTTTGATGAACAAAGCCGAAGGGAAAAAACACAGCGAAATAGCAGAAATGTTAGGGATAACCCAAAAGGTTGTGGAATACAGAATATATACCGCCTTTAGTTTCTTGAAAAATGAGCTTGAAGGTTTTAAAATAAAATAATCAGGAGAAATACCGCTGAAGTTGTTATATACTAAAGTAATTGATTTATGGAGAAAGAAATTTTAATAAAAAAATGGTTAAATAACGAATTGAATGCCTCTGAAAAAGAAGCGTTCGGGGAGCTTGATGATTTCGAAATCAATCAGGCAATTGTTGATGATGCGGAATATTTTAAAGCTTCGCATTTTTCTAATATTGATGATTTTGAAGCATTCAAAA
Organism: Flavobacteriales bacterium; assembly: GCA_038212575.1. Lineage (GTDB taxonomy): Bacteria > Bacteroidota > Bacteroidia > Flavobacteriales > Flavobacteriaceae > Aequorivita. The sequence goes on along the minus strand of JBBQUI010000021.1, from coordinate 7,698 downwards.
AACGATACGGTTCCTATAAAAAGCCAGTAAAAAAATTACATTTGCTAAATCCGTTTTTGAAAATTGCAAGTGTTTTGGTAATAGCTTTCGGACTTTATTACATAATTTTCAACAACCCTATAACCCAAGTAGAAACAGCGGCCGGGGAAAAAATTACAGTAGAATTACCGGATGCATCACAAGTAGTATTGAACGCACTTTCAAGTATTGAGTACAATCCCGAAAAATGGAATGAAAAAAGATCGCTCCATCTTAACGGCGAGGCTTATTTTAAAGTAGCCAAAGGAAAAAAATTTGACGTGGTCACGGAAAGTGGTGTGGTTACGGTAGTGGGTACGCAGTTCAATGTTAAGCAACGTCCCAATTTTTTTGAAGTGAAATGTTTTGAAGGAAAGGTAAGTGTTTCGTCCGATACAATTAAAAGGATATTGCATCCCGGCCAAACCTACCGCATTTCAAACCAAAAATTTTCTGAAGGAACCACAACTGCTACTACTCCAAAATGGGCAGATAATATGAGTGATTTTGAATCGGTACCCTTTAAAGAAGTTTTGGAAGAGCTTGAACGTCAATACAATATTAAAATCATAAATAAAAATGTGAATGTTGATAGGTTGTTTACCGGAGGTTTCGTTCACCATGATTTAGAAAATGCTCTTATTTCCATCACGCAACCTATGAATATGACGTTTGAATTGAGTTCATCAAATCGAGTTATAATTCGTGGGAAAAACAATTAGGCAATTAGTTCTATTTTTTAGCTTAATATTCTCTTTGAGCAGTTTTGCGCAAGAGAAGGAATCTCTTACTTCAATAATTACAACACTTCAGGAAAAACATAACGTTCAGTTTAACTACGCGGAGGACCTTATTGCAGAAACTTTTTTGAAACCACCACCAATAGAATTTTCGCTGGATGAGTCTTTGGAATATTTAGAAAAAAACAGCAAACTGTCATTTACAAAAATGAACGATACCTTTGTTTTGGTAAAACAAAAAGATGCTGCGTTTCTTTGCGGATACATAATAGATAAAGAAACTTTGAAACCCTTAATAGCTGCTACCGTTCAAAACAAAAAAAATTATGCGGTAAGTGATGAAACTGGTTTTTTTCGATTAAAAATTGAAAATGAAACTGAAACAATAAGCATCCGTTTTTTGGGATATAAACCCCTAGACAGACCGTTGCAAGATTTTAATCGGGACAAATGCAATGAAATATTTCTACTTCCAAATTTTCAGGTTTTACCCGAAGTATTAGTTTCCAATTATATTACTTCGGGCATCAATAAAATAAGTGATGGCTCATTTGTAATCGATTTTTCAGATTTCGGCATTTTACCCGGGGTTATAGACAATGATGTTCTTCAGGCCGTACAAGCCTTTCCTGGAATTCAAAGTATTAACGAAACCGTTTCGAACATCAATATCCGTGGCGGCACCCATGACCAAAATTTGATAATGTGGGATGGAATAAAAATGTACCAATCCGGGCATTTCTTTGGTCTAATTTCTATGTATAATCCGCAAATTACCCAGAAAGTTTCCGTTCTAAAAAACGGAACGGGCGTATCTTACACTGACGGTGTTTCGGGAACTATCGCAATGCACACCAGTGAAGAATTAACTACAGATTTTAACGCAAATGTGGGTTTGAATTTGATAGATGCCAATGCTTTTGCCGACATTCCCATTGGAAAAAAATCGTCGCTTCAAATTGCTGGCCGTAAAGGCCTCAGTGATTTTTTTAAAACACCTATTTACAATGAATTCTTTGAGAGAATTTCCCAAAATACAGAAGTTCAAAATAATATTGGAAATACTATAAATTCCGATAAATCTTTTGATTTTTATGACACCTCATTGCGTTTCATTTATCAAATAAGTGAGAAAGATATACTTCGCGTCAATTTCATAAATGTGTCCAATAACCTGGAATTTAATGAAAATGCTTTCATCAATAATGAGCAAAAGTCGCGGCAAAGTAGTCTGTCACAAAACAGTATTGCGGGAGCTATTTATTACAATCGAGAATGGAACAATAATTTGCAGACCACTTTTGAAGGATATGAAACAGATTATAAATTGAAAGCGGTTAACGTAAATTTATTGGAGACTCAGCGCTTCAAACAGGAAAATGTAGTTTCTGAAACAAGTTTAAAATTAAAAATGAATTATAAGTTTGATGAAAAATTCAATTTACTGGGCGGGTATCAATTTGTGGAAACGAAAATAACCAATCTCGATGATGTTGACGATCCACTTTTTCGATTTTTGGTTTCGGAAGTGGTTCGAAGCCATAGTATTTTTTCAGAAATAGGTTTTAGAACACAGAATAATAATACAAATATTAAGGGCGGAATTCGATTGAATTACATTGATAAATTCAAAAAAACACTATGGGAGCCTCGCTTGAGTTTTACCCAACGGTTTCTTGAAAATTTCACTTTTGAAATATTGGGAGAATTTAAAAATCAATACACTTCACAGCTTATTAATTTTCAGAATGATTTTTTGGGAATTGAAAAACGCAGATGGCAATTATCAAATAATAGAGATATACCAATTATTAGAAGCAAACAGTTTTCCGCCGGAATAAACTTTACCAATAATGGTTGGCTGGTAAGCACAGAAGGCTATTACAAATATGTTGATGGAATTACTACCCAAAGTCAAGGATTCCAGAATCAATATGAATTTTCAAAATTCATCGGAAGCTATGATGTTAAAGGCTTGGACGTATTGTTAAGAAAAAAGGTAAGCGAATTTAACTTTTGGCTGAGCTATTCATTTATGGACAATCAATATAAATTTAGTGATTTGCAGCCTAATGCTTTTCCCAGCAATCTTGACATTACCCACGCCATTACTTTGGGCACAGCCTATTCCTTAAAAAATCTAAAAATCGCTGCGGGTTTCAACTGGCATTCAGGAAAACCAAGCACTTCTCCTGTAATAGGTGATGAAATTTCTAACAATGAAATAAATTATACCACTCCCAATAGCTCCCGGTTGCAAAATTACATGCGGATGGATCTTTCTGCTCACTATAGTTTTAATATTACCCAAAAGATAAAAGCAGATGCTGGCATATCCATTTGGAATATTTTAGACAGAGAAAACGAAATCAATAATTTTTATCATGTGGACAATGAAGAGGTTATTGAAACCCAACAACGTTCCTTGGGTATTACTCCAAATGCGGGGTTGCGGCTTTACTTCTAATTTTTCAGCATTAAATAATACATTCGAAACAGAAACCTTAATTTTAAATTAAAACTAGCCACTTAATTATTTTAGTAGCTTGTTTTTTTTAACTTTATAAAGTAGTAAAGAGAACCATGTTAAAGCAACAATTAAATTTTAAACTTTCCCAAAAATTATCGCCTCAGCAGATACAGTTGATGAAGATGATTCAACTTCCAACGCAAGCTTTTGAGCAGCGTATTTCGCAGGAATTGGAGGAAAATCCAGCCTTGGAGGGCGGAAAAGAGGAGAGTGAAGAATTTGATGATGAATTTAGCAACGATGAGTTTGATGATAATTATGACGAAGGCAACGAAGTAATAGAAACGGATATAAACGTTGATGATTACTTAAGCGATGACGAAGTGCCAAGCTACAAACTTTCGGCAAACAACTACAGCGCAGATGACGAGGAACGGCAAATGCCTTATGCTGCCGGAACTTCTTTCACACAACATTTAATGCAACAATTGAGTACTTACCGAATAAACGAGGAGGAAGAGGAAATAGCGTACTTTTTGGTGGGCAGTGTTGATGAAAGTGGCTACATACGCCGCGAGATACAGGATATAGTTGATGATTTGGCTTTCACCCAAAATGTTTACACTACCGAAGATAAGGTTGAAAAAGTATTGAAAATAGTTCAGGAATTGGACCCTGCCGGTGTGGCCGCGCGTGATCTTCAAGAATGTTTGTTGCTTCAGTTGGAGCGAAAAGAAAAGAATCCCGCCGTTGCTTTGGCTATTGAGATTTTAGAGGATTCTTTTGACCATTTCAGCAAAAAACATTACAAAAAACTTATTCAAAAGTTTGATATTACTGAAGATCAACTGCGCGATGCCATTCACGAAATTGAAGGACTGAATCCAAAACCAGGCGGAACCTATTCGGGAAACAACAGAATTGTGGAGCACGTAGTACCCGATTTCGCAATAAAGATTATTGATGGCGAATTGGATTTAACCTTAAACGGAAGAAACGCTCCGGAACTTCATGTGAGCCACGATTATACAAATATGTTGAAGGGTTACAAAGAATCCAAAGACAAATCAAAAGCGCAGAAAGATGCGGTTATGTTCATCAAACAAAAGCTGGATGCCGCAAAGTGGTTTATAGATGCAATAAAACAACGGCAGCAAACGCTCTTCGTCACTATGAATGCAATTATGCACTATCAGGAAGAATTCTTTTTATCGGGTGATGAGCGAAAGCTGAGGCCCATGATCCTGAAAGACATTGCAGATGAAATACATATGGATGTTTCAACGGTTTCGCGGGTTGCGAACAGCAAGTATGTGGACACGCCCTACGGAACAAAGTTGATAAAGGAATTTTTCAGTGAATCGATGAAAAACGATCAGGGAGAGGATGTTTCAACCAAAGAAATAAAGAAAATTCTTGAAATAACCATTTCAGAAGAAAACAAACGAAAGCCGCTTACTGACGACAAGCTGGCTAAGATGTTATTGGAAAAAGGCTATCCCATAGCGCGTCGCACCATCGCCAAATACAGGGAACAATTGGACTTGCCCGTAGCACGGCTTAGAAAAGAGATTTGATGAGACTATTTCTTAAAGCTGCTTCCTATATTTTCCATCCGCTACTGATCCCTCTTTTGGGCACCATTCTTTATTTTATAGTTACACCGCGATATCTTGATATGCAATTGGTTCGTGTAAACCTTTTTGCAATTGTTATTATAACTATTTTCATTCCTATTGTTATATTTTTTCTTCTAAAAAACTTAGGCGTTGTTGAAACAATCTATTTAAAGGAGGTGAAAGAACGCAAGTTTCCGTTGATGATTCAATGCATTCTGCTGTTGCTTATCATTAAAATGGTTTTTGATCCCTATGACGACCCTGAGCTTTACAATTTTTTTGTAGGCATTGTTTTTTCAGCATTCACTGCTTTGGTAATGGTTTTTTTTAAATTGAAAGTGAGTCTGCACCAAATGGGCGTTGCGGGTATTTTAATGTTCATAATTGGATTAAGCGCCCATTTCAAAATAAACCTACTAATCTCTATCAGCTTTTTTCTATTTGTGAATGGTTGGGTGGCATCTTCCCGATTGGAGAATGATTCGCATACCTATCCAGAACTTGGAATTGGCCTGTTATTGGGAGCATTGCCACAGTTGATTCTCTTCAATAATTGGCTATAGAATATAAAACATCAAACCCACTTTAAGAGTTCTGAAATCTACTTTTTCACCGTCTGTCGTTACGGCATCTTTGAAGAAAGGATTAATACTATAGGATGCAAAAAAATTAAAAGTATTATAACCAACACTTAGAGTAGCAGCCATGCGAAGCGGGTCAAATTCTGGAATTTTTGTCTGGTTAACATTATTTCCGGACTGTTTAAATGTTGCTTTATACCAATAGGCATATCCAACCCTAAACCCGGCATAGACTCTCCAAAACTTATAGCTTGTAGGGGTAGAGCTTCGCCATCTAAACTCAATGGGGGCTTCAACTACGGCTGTATTAAAACGATTCCGAGTGTAATCAACATTATTTAAAACGCGAAAAATTGTTTCATCATTAGCGGTTTCGCCTATAAAAAGGTTTTGCCCAAATTGATCAATTGAAATCCCGCCACCAATAGCGATGGCAATAGTTCGTTTTTTATTAATGGGCATATCACGTAAAAATCCAAGCTGGAATCCTCCGGAGAGACCTCGAATATTTGCTCCTGAAGGAAGGCTTAATTGAAGGTTATAGTTAACTCCCACATAAAACTGATCTTCTCTATATAAAGAATCCAATTCAATTGGCTGAATGGTATCTTGGGCTATGCTTCCGAAGGAAATAAAGCCTAACAGTAAAACAACACAAAACCTAAATACTTTTTGCATACCGATAAAGATAAATGTATTTTCAGAATAAGCGAAAAAAAACGCCTTGATCCCGAAACCTAGGAGCAAGGCGTTTTCAATATAAAATAAAATAGTCTATTGGTTTACTTCATTTCCAGGAGTGGTAATGTATATAATCTTCAACATGTTAAGATCACGCAATTCCTGTTTAATGTCTGTAACCATTCCAGTATTTGTTTTTTCATCCACCTTAAGGGCTACCATTACTTTATCCTGTAGCTCAGGAAGCAGTTTTTGGCGTGCTTCGGTTAATGCAAACTTAATATTGGTAATATCTGTGTATTTATCGCCAATCTGTATTTTGGCCTCTGAACCATATTTGTCCACATATCTGGAACTTGGTTTTCCTGCATAAATATATACAGATCGGTCTTTTTTCAATTTCTCAACCTGATCTGCTTTTGGCAATATATTTTGAACCAACAAATTATCGTCACGCAATACCGTTACCACCATAAAAAAGAATAGTAACATAAATACAATATCCGGAAGGGATGCTGTATTTACCGCAGGTAATTCGTTGCTTTTTTTCTTTGTGAATTTTGACATATTCTTACTTGTTGTTATTGTCCAGATTTTTTAGGCTCAGCTTCAGAAAGTTTCAATGGATACAATTTTTGAATAGTTTCCAGTTTTTCCTGAAGTGCTTCTTTGGCTCCTTCTCCTTTTATATTTCCTTCATCAAGGTCTTTGGTCTTTTCAGTAAACTTCCAACCATAAAGTCTTTCGGATTCCCTATCTCTTAATGTATTGTAAGCTGCCACCAATTCATTCTGTACAGCAATATACATTTTGTAAGAAGTAAGCCTGTCGTTTTGCACAGAAATAACAGCCTTGTCTGGGTTATCTGAAGAATCTGGGTTTCGCTTACCTTTGCAATAGCTGCAATATTCGGGGCTTCCGGAGGGTGCTCCACCGTTATCAAGAAAAGTGATCGCGGCCTGACGAAGATCTTTTAGCTCCATCAGTTTTTCTTCAACCAATAATTGATCACTTCGGTTCACATTTACTATGAACAGGTTTTTCTCTTTAATCTTTGGCGGGTCAACAACATCTTCTTTAGGCGGCAACTGTCTCGCGATACCCTTGTCTTTTTCAATGGTAGTTGTTACCAAGAAAAAGATAAGCAGTAGGAAAGCGATGTCCGCCATAGACCCTGCGTTTACTTCGGGTGTTGCTCTTCTTGCCATTATTTTATTACTTTTTTAATTCCGCTGAATACCATTGAGCCAACAGCTATTACTGCTAATATATAAAAAGCATACAATCCTGTTCCCACCCATTTTGAACCGTTTGCAGAAAGCATTTCGCCTTCTTGCATTGCCATTGGGTTTCCATCTGCCAAAACGTATGATATAACTACGATAAGTAGAAATGCCCCGACAGAAATCAAAGTGTTCTTAATATTTCCTGCAGCCAATCCTTTCAGTACAAAAAAGAGGACGAACAGTATTGTAATTGCGAATATGATATATGCAACGTATAAGAAACCATCAACACCGGCGCCTGTTGCAGCAACCTCTGTATCACCTTTTGAGATGATCATTGCAAGAAAAATAATCCCTGCAACG
>JBBQUI010000020.1:0-26277 GCA_038212575.1 Flavobacteriales bacterium | reverse complement strand
AAACCATCGTCCACCCGAATGTTTTTTCCGCTCGGCGGACGATAAACTTCCAGTTTTCCAACGCTTGGCATAAAGTTATTCAATGGATCTTCCGCGTAAACTCGAAGTTCGAAAGCGTGTCCCGTAATTTTCAAATCTTCCTGTGAAAAGGATAGTTTTTCATTATTGGCAACATTTATCTGCTGTTCCACTAAATCGAGACCAGTGATCATTTCAGTGACGGGATGCTCCACTTGCAGGCGTGTATTCATTTCAAGGAAGTAAAAATTGTGTTTATCATCCAAAAGAAACTCCACCGTTCCAGCGCCCACATAATCGCAGGCTTTTGCAACTTTTACGGCCGCTTCGCCCATTTGTTTACGCATTTCTGGGGTTAAAACTGAAGAAGGTGCCTCTTCCACCACTTTTTGATGGCGACGCTGAATACTGCATTCACGTTCAAAAAGATAAACGGTATTCCCAAAATTATCCGCCAAAATTTGGATTTCGATATGCCGTGGGGAAGTGACATATTTTTCAATAAAAACAGAACCGTCGCCAAATGCATTTTCTGCTTCGCTAATTGCGCGTTTCATTTGATTTTCAAATTCTTTGGCGTTTTCAACTATTCGCATTCCTTTTCCGCCTCCTCCGGCTGAAGCTTTTATGAGGATTGGGAAACCAATTTCTTTAGCGATTTCCTTTGCTGCGTTAACATCGGTTATTGCTTCAGCGGTACCTGGAACCATTGGGATGTTGTATTCTTTCACGGCATCCTTTGCCGCAAGCTTGCTTCCCATTATACGAATGGCGTGCGATTTTGGACCGATGAAAATCATTCCACTTTTTTCAACATGTTCGCCGAATTCGGCATTTTCACTCAAAAATCCATAACCGGGATGGATAGCATCAACATTCAATTCCGTGGCTACTTTTATAATTTTATCGCCCAATAAATATGATTCGTTGGAAGGTGGCGGACCTATGCAAACGGCTTCGTCCGCAAACTTTACGTGTGGGGCATTTCTATCTGCTTCGGAAAAAACGGCAACCGTTTTGATGCCCATATTTCGGGCGGTTTTTAGTATTCGCAAAGCTATTTCGCCACGGTTGGCGACTAATATTTTTTTAATCATTTTTTTCTAATTCAATTAACAGCATCCCTTTATCTACAGTTTCTCCTTTTGAAATGTTTACTGATTTAATCACTCCGTCGCGAGGCGCGGTTAATGTGTTTTCCATTTTCATGGCTTCCAGAACACAAAGAAAATCACCTTTTTTTATAGTATCTCCCGCAGAAACATTTACTTCCAAAATCAAGCCGGGCATCGGGGCATGGATTTCGTTCTCTACCGAAGCATTTCCCAAAGAAAGTCCCATTTTGGAAATAAGGGCGTCAAGTTGGTTTTCTATCCTAACTTGATAACGATTCCCATTTATTGATACGGTGTATGTTTTTTTTTGAAAATCTGATTGAAGGGTTTCAACCTCAACCGATTTATTATTAAAGATAATATTGGATTTTTTGTTATCGGAAATCACATCAAGTGTTTCAAAATCTTTCGAACTCAATAAAAACTCAAAGTTATCATTGACAATCGCTTTATATTCTTCTTCCATAAACATAAATTTTGATAAAGGTAATAGTTGTGGAAAGATTATGCCAATAGGAAAACCCTATAAATGTAAAAGGTGTCTAAAATAAATTTAGATATCTCCGTTCGAGCTCTCCCGATAGCCAACCGGACGATGGGCTCAATCTGACAACGCTATAATTATTAACCTTTTAGACATCTCTTTATTCAAATAATCTGGTATTTCTACTATTTTTTAGGTTTCGGCGTTGATTTTGATTTCGATTTTGTATTCGGTTTTATCTTTTCTGGTTTGGTTTTAACATTAGCCCTGGACTTCATTTTTTTTCTTATCCCACTCAAGGCAGTCCTCAATTCGTTTATTCGGGTTTCTAAATCTTTATTTTTCTTATAACCTTCGCCATTTAAACCGGCCTCCACTTTAAGAGATTGGATTAAAAATTCAAGATGCTCCAACTCTGCTGCTTTTTTTGCTTCAGAGCCTGCCTTTCGCCAAATCTTCTTAAAATTTTGAATAACCTCATCCCATTTTGTTTCAATTTTTTCATCTTCAATAATCAAAAGAAGACATAAATCAATATTTAAAAACGCAATCAAGTCCCAATAGTTAAGATCTTCGGCCTCAGATTTTTCTCTTAACTTATTTTGCTGCTCTCCAAGTATTTGTTGAGCCTCAGAAATAGATCTTAATTTATATTTTTTCTTATCTACAATAAATTCACTTCCATGATTGATGGCTCCGCTAAAAACCAATAAGCAAGCCAGTTCTATAGAATTGGCAATAGAATAAATTTTATTTGAATTAAAATCATTGCTATACGCCCTCTCATAATGGGAAATTGCATTTTTATATGCATTCGTTCGCTTTTTGAAATCTGGTGCCAACATGGACAAACGCTTATAGGCACTTCCCAAAAGATTCTGACGTTCTGCTGTTTCTCCGGCAAAAAGCAATACTTTAAGGTCGCTGATTACTCGTTCCGTGTTTTTGTAGGCCACCTTTTTAGAAGCTGGTGTTGTGTTTTCATCATCAAATATTTCTCTTATGTATAGCTTTGCCCTTGTGTTGCAATATTTTTCCATACAGGAAAAGGAGAATTCAGCATTTTCCATTTTAAGTAGCTCTTCATAATTTCCGGCAGCTTCAATATACATAGCGAGTTCTTGGTAAATTTTGGCTACTCTTTCAATGATTTGAGGAGTCCTAAAAACATCCCTATCCACTGCCTTCATAATAGTTTCCAATTCTGCCAAATGGTCCTTATCTGCACTTGTTGCCATCTGTAATTGGTTGAGTAGGTTATCGAGGTCTATTTCGGCCTCTTGGGGCACAATATAACTTGGTGACCAAGAACCTTTTCCTCCAGAAATACCTTTCAGTTTAAAGAAAGGATCTCCATAACATTGATACGCACCCCAAGTATTATTGCCAGGGTGTTTTTCATAAATGTAATTGCGGGCATTTTTTACTGCATCCCCAAAATTATCTCCAGAAAACATACTGCTGTAAAAAACCTGCGCAAAATCCAATGCAGCAGCATCATTAACGGCCCAACCAGCAGCGATAACGGCTTTCACTCCAATACTTATTAATTCAGTACCGATGTTGGCAGCCAGTTTATACCGATCGCGATAAAATTTTTCATCTTCCGAATTGCTATAACCAAGGTGACAGCAGTTTACGAAAACGAGTTCCGGTACTACCGGCATCTGTTGTATTTCAAATACAGTTAGAAATATATCCTTCCCGATAACCATCCCTGATTTTTTTGGAGATTTTGGATTGAATACACCATGGCCTGCCAAGTGTATTATTGTATAATCATTACAGAAAAAATTCTTGACTATACTTTCAGCGTCTGTTCCGATGAGTTCCGTAGTAGGATAACCCACGTTTTCCAATGTATCCTTTACCATCATTCCTTCTTCTTTTGCACCTGGCAATTGAGAGATAAAACCATTTAAAATTGGATCGGCAATAATCAAGGCTCCTTTTTCAGCAACGCGTTTAATATTTATCCTATAATCCTTGGTAGATAACTGCCGTATCATACCCGCATTTATGCAAAGTGGTTTGGTATTGGTTGTATTGTCTTGAAGCAATTCCCAAGGATAGGAAGCAGTTTTGGAATCGAGTATCCACGAAATATTCCCTTTTCGTTTTAGTTTCTCTTTTAAATTATTCGGTATCAATAACTCGAAAAGTGTTTTTGCCGTGCAAGCCGACCATTGGTTACTGCTTGAAACTTCTGAGATAAACAGATCTATCAACGGAGTACTGCTATATAGTTCATTCTCTTCTTCCCTGGAATCGCCTGTGGAAGAACCAAAAACCATACTGGATGGCTCTCCGGTTTGCTCATTGGCTTCCTTGTATTTAATGGTTATCCTGTTCCACCAACCCTCAGCAGTGTCCAACGGGGTTCTTTTCTGAATACCCAATAAGTTTTTGATTCGTTTATTACCTATAATTATATTGTATGTTGAATTTTCTTTATTGGCTATTTTGTTGAGCACATACATACAGTTTAGGGCTCTGTCTGCGTAAAGTTCAATGATTTCAATATTTTGAACGTTTCTGTAGCCTTCATCCGATAACATTTTTACTTTATCATTAGCACGGTTTACCCCATCAATAATGGCTTTAAGAGAGCCTTCAACCGAAAGCCCACCATAGCCAGTAGCAACAATTAAGGATGAAACTCCAATCCCTTTTTTGGGAATGGGAGCGCCACGGATGCTAAGCAAGTAATTCAATACTCCTTGCTCTACTGATTTTGACAACTGAAAAGAAGTGAGTTGGTCAGGTTCGCCTAACCCTACTATAATGGCACCTTCAAAATCGTTTCCTTCCATCTTACCAAAAATCGCATTGGTGCCAATATCACCAGGGTAAAGGCCCAATCTATGTTTTGAAGTGAGACTTCCATTGAGGTAATTGTCTATGGATCTTTCGGCATAGAGCACTCCATCATTTAGAAAGTGACCCGCTACAATGGGGTATGAAGAGTAAAGCAGATCACCATTACTTACGGTGACGGTAACCGGTATTTGGCTGCTAACTGGTTCTATTTCATTCCCAAGACCCAAAATGGTTCTTTCCAATCCGTTTTCTGAAAGGTCAAAATCAATGTCCGGTTCTGCTCTGAATATTTTTTCTTCTCCTCTTAATAATGGTTTTGTATTGCGAAGTAATTTGGTTTGTCCAGTTGAAAGTATTTCCTCTATGGCGTTAAAAATATCTGGTTCGTTGGCCAGTGCGCCGTGAGTAACCCGAGAATAATAAACGGCATTGGCTTCAATAAGCTGTTTGGGGATGCCAGATTCCCAAGTTACGCTCTGATCCCCTTCACTAGTGTAAAGGAAATAAAGTTGTTTTTTCGGGGGAATTTCATCAAGATAATAACCACAAGGGGTCATTTTATCCTTTCCGGCAATATATACCATACTTGAATAATCTATCCCATCCCTTTTCTTCAGTATGTTATCGCGATAATTTTTAAAATAATCCAAATCTGACTTAAGCGGTAATGGCCAATCTGATTTTCCGAAATATTTCCGCATATTTTCCCAGGTTTCCATTTTTGCAAAATCGTTTTTGGAATCTGTGGTTAAAGGCAACAAAGCCAATATACCCGGAAGTTGGGAGAAAATTTTCAACAGCCCTTCCTTGGTATGAAAAAGATCCAATTTGCACAATTTTTTAATAATTGCATCTTCACCAAACAAAACAGAAGGAATTCTAAACGAACCACCAAGCGGCGATCCCAAAAAGAGTATTCTAAAACCTTTTGAAGCTTTTAAATCTTGCCAAGTATCATCATAATTTAAAATAAAATCGCGTACCAAAAGTCCGCCCATGGAATGCCCAATGATCTTTATAGGTTGCCCTACTTTAAGTAGACTTTTAATTTTTGTGTTGAATTCACTTGCACATTCGGGGAGTGGTTTTCGCCAATCAAAAGGGTAGACTACCACATCATATTTTGCGGATAGCCACTTATAAAGTTTATAATACGACGTTTTTACCACGGAATCCGCAACAATTTTATTTACATTGGAATACCCTAGATCGACCAATCCCCCAGTAAGGATACGTCCATAATGAAGCCATATCTCCTTGTCCTTTTGTGAGAGGTTGGAGCCCATAATGCCGGGGAGCATAACCACGATGGGTTTTGTGCCTGAAGGTGGCAATTCAGAAGGGTACAATTCGCCAGATTCCAAAAGAGCCCTGTCGCTTCCGGGAATTTCATCCTGTGCAATACATTTAAAGCCCGGAATGAGTTCCCCTTCTGCGGTTTTAAGCACCAAGTCTATTGCTTCTCGGGTCTTATCATTTTCAAAATATTTTACGTGGTTTACTTCGGTACCTTGGTCAAAAAAATATTGAATATTGTCTTTACGCTTTGCACCCAAATACATGGAATCTGTATTCACAACCAAATCATTACGCTGCCAGTAGAACAATTTCCCTAGGATTACAAAAAGACCCTGTCCCGAAAAGCTTACTCTTCCATTTCCCGAAATAATGGCCAAGGGCTTCCCGTTAATAGCGGTTTCGGGTGAGGGGTCGTTCAATATTTTTATAAATGGCGATTCTGGTCTTTGAGCCTCTACACCCGGAAGTACGTTTACATCATCCTTACTTTCAACCGCTGCGGAAAGTAATTCTTTTAAAATATCGCCAAATGGACCACCAACTAACGTGACTAAATTAAAGAAGACATTTAGAATATGATCCAATCTTTTTGAAGCCAGCTTTGTTCCCGCGGCGGGACATCCTACTCTAATAAATTTGGCAACCGTTATCTTTTTATCTTTAAATATTCTGTTTAGCGCTTCTATATTTTCAATATCTTCTTGCCTGTCTCCTTCTTTTTCTAGTAATGCAATATGTTGGTTGGTAAAACCCAAAGAAGACTCGTCATTAGTACTACTATATTTATTCAAAATATCACCCACAATTCCACCTCTGGAATGGGTTAGCATATGCACTACGGAATTATCGGGAAGCATTTGGGCAAGTTTAACCACATTCAGCAATGGGCTTTCGCTAAGGGTTCTATGCTGAAAAGCAAGCACGTTTTTACCGTAAAGTTGATGCATTGTTTTCCAAACTGGGGAAGCCTTTAAATCTTGAAAGGCTCCCAAAGTATCTGAGTTTGTTCCGTGGATAAAAAGAAAAAACGGACTGTTTGAAGGTTTGCCGTCAAAAATTCCGAATTTAAAGTCCTTATCAACAGTGAACAAGGCTGCCCCTGTAGCCAAAAAGTTTTTTGGGATAACAGTGCCGTCAATCTCGTTTTGCAAATGTTTGTCTTCCAGTTTTTTTGAAAGTTCTGCCACTCCTTTTCCAATAGCCTTCTTTGCGAATACTTTTAAAAGTTTCACTGCTATTTTACCTATAATACCCCTTTCTGTTGAAGGCGCATCCACAGAATGCGGCAACACAAAAACATCAGGCTGCATATCGCGGCTTCCAGGAGTTTTTAACGCTGGATCAAGTTCTGGAAAAACCTCGTGCATGGTGGAGGCATCACACATCCAAGTAGTGCCATCGTCAAGTACCAACTCCAACAACTTATCATTTTTTTCCAGTTCTATTTCGTGCTGATTAGAAACGTCTCTGTTGCTAGCTTGTAAATTATAAACAACAGCTCCTTCTTCGTTGGTTTCCTTTTTACCATAAACTACAAGTTTTTTGATCGGTTCCATATTATTTGGTATTAGGTTATTTTAAAAAACAGAGAAATCTTTCTTATCAAAAATTATGAATTCAAGCATATAATGCTCAAATCCAATAATTTAAGTGAACACTAAAAGTAAGGTTAAATTAATAAATTTAACTTTAAATTATTGACTATGAGTTAACTAAATAAAAAAGAAGGTTTCTTTTGAGGAGTTTAAAAAGTTACGATATTTTTTCAGATTTGTAAAAAAGTTTCATTTATTAAATTTTTATAGATGTTGAAGATTGTTTTTGGATATTATAAATTTTAAAAAGGTTCAATCTTTGTGGCATATTTTCACTATCTTTTTGAAAACAAAATGATTATGAAGTTTAAATATTCATTTCTTCTATTCTTGACATTTTCAGTGTCCTGCATTCAGACAAAGGAGAAAGACGTTGCTTTGCAAACAGAAACTCCATCATACAAAATTAAGGAAGTGGTCGAAAACCTCTCTAATCCTTGGGGCATGGCCTGGCTCCCCGATGGCAGTATGCTCATTACCGAAAAAAGCGGGGAACTAATTCATTTCAAAAATGGCGAAAAGACAGAGATCGCCAATGTGCCGAAAGTTTACAACAGTGGCCAAGGCGGTTTGTTGGATATTGAATTGCACCCAAACTATAAAGAAAACGGTTGGATTTATATGACGTATTCTTCGGAAGAAGGCTTAGGTAAAGGAGGGCACACTGCATTAATTCGGTGTAAACTGGATGGCAATTCACTTACAAACATTGAAACGCTTTACAAAGCTGAACCCAATACTACGGCTGGGCAACATTTCGGGTCGCGGATTGAGTTCGATAACGATGGTTTCCTTTATTTTTCCATTGGTGAACGAGGCGAACGTGAAGTAAATCCACAAGACATAACCCGAGATGGTGGAAAAATTTACCGATTGAACGATGACGGTAGCATCCCCACCGACAATCCATTTTATAACGAACCGAATGCAAAAAAAGCAATTTATACTTATGGAAACCGCAATCCACAAGGGATGGCAAAACATCCCGAAACCGGAAAAATATGGATGCACGAGCACGGTCCAAAAGGAGGTGATGAAATAAACATCGTAAAAAAAGGTGCAAATTATGGCTGGCCGATTGTTACCTACGGCGTCAATTACAGCGGCACAGAAATAACTGATAAAACCACAAAAGTGGGAATTGAACCCCCTATCTATTATTGGGTTCCCTCCATCGCGCCTTGCGGCATGGCGTTTGTGACCGGAAATAAATATCCACAGTGGAAAGGCAGGCTATTGGTAGGCTCGTTGAAGTTTTCTTATGTGGAATTGCTTACTCTGGAAGACGAAAAAGTAACAAATCGTGAAAAAATTGCACAAGATATCGGGCGTGTTCGGAACGTAAAAATGGGTCCCGATGGATTTATCTATATCGGAGTGGAAGGTCAAGGAATTTTTAAATTGATTCCTGAATGAAAAACCACGAATACACTAATATATTTATAAAAATATTCGTGTATTCGTGGTTAAGCTTTTACTTTTTAGTTCCTTTTTTTCTTTTTCTATAAAAATCAAAAGCAAACCAACCTATTACCGCAATAACAAAATACATAAAGTAAGAGACTGGTTTTCCGCTACCGCCAACTGTAGTAAACATGCGGTCCCAACGCACTTTTTTGTTTACGCCGTCCCAACTCATCCACACGAATACCGGTTTACCCACCACGTGATTGAAAGGCACAAAACCCCAAGTACGAGCGTCCTCACTGTTGTTGCGGTTATCTCCCATCATCCAGTAATAATCCATTTTAAATGTATAATCGGTAATTGGCTGACCGTTCAGCAAAACTTCGGTACCAGATTGGGTTATTTCATTATTGATTCCTAGTTCGCTGCCTTCGTAAACTTCAATAACGCGTTTGTATAATGGTATTGTTTCTGGAGTAATTGAAACCGTTGCGCCTTTCTTCGGAATATATAACGGGCCAAAGAAATCGTTGTTCCAAGGATAGTTTCGATTGTCTGGGAACGTACCCTCATTCCACTGGTCCTTTTCGCTTCGAAGACGAGTAACCTCAACAACATTAGGGTTGTTCTTAAGCATATTTAAAGACTCTTCCGAAATGGCGCCAAAGCGATACGTATTATTTCCAAAGCCATAACGGTCGGTAATGTCATAACGGTTATATAACATTTCAGGGTTGAGCTGCCCATTTACTTTCACGTCATACGAAAACTGAAGTCTCGCTCTATCTGGAAGTTCATTTTGCTTTCCATTAATGAAAACATAACCGTCTCGTACTTCCAAAGAATCACCAGGAATTCCTACACAACGCTTAACGTAATTCGATTTTTTATCGATTGGTTTGTAATAATATTTACCATCGCCGTATTGTTGAAAAGCGTTTACCGTATCCACCGGCCAATTGAAAACTACAATATCATTGCGCTTTATATCTTGAAAACCTGGCAATCTGAAATAAGGAATCTGTGGCTCTGAAAGATATGATTTTGTATGGACTACCGGAATGGTATCGTGTACCATCGGAAAGGCTATTGGCGTCATTGGTGCACGTGCACCGTAATGAAATTTACTCACAAAAAGGAAATCGCCCACTAACAAAGTTTTTTCCAAAGAAGAAGTTGGAATAGTAAAAGGCTGCATAAAATAAGTATGCACAATGGTTGCGGCAACCACGGCAAACAAAATAGAACTCACCCACTCGCCTGTTGAAGTGCGCGGTTTTAGGCTTCTATCTTTTAAATGGGTTACATTTTGCGTGTAGTTGATGTAATAAATATAAAGGCCAAAAGTCACGATTCCCAAAATAGTATCAGTTGTGGAATTGCGGCCAAAACTGCGCAATGTTTCCACCCAAACCACTGGGAACATGATTAAATTAACGATAGGAACGAAAAGTAAAATTGTCCACCACCACGGACGATTGATGATCTTCATCAAAACAACGGAATTGTAAACAGGCACCGCCGCTTCCCAAGCTTTTCTACCTGCTATTTGGTACAACTTCCACGTTCCGGCAAAATGGATTACCTGAACTATCAAAAAAAATATAAACCAACCTGTCCAACTCATAATGTATAGGCCCCCCAGCCCCCAAAGGGGGAGCAAGAGGAAATTTTTTAAATGTTAATTTTTAATATCAAATTTATGTTTTCAAATTCAGAAAGCTTCCGCTTCAATTTCCCCCTTCGGGGGCTAGGGGGCTAGGGGGCTAAAACATCTTTCATTGTAAAAATACCCTTTTTATTCTTTAGAAATTCAGCAGCCAAAATAGCTCCCAAAGCAAATCCTTCGCGGCTGTGCGCTTCGTGTTTTAACGAGATAGTATCTATGGAAGAATCATAGGAAACTATGTGGGTTCCCTTAACATCTTCTTCCCTTTTAGCGGTGATGTTCAAAGTGTTTTCTTCGGAAGTGTTTAGCTTCCAATCCTTTTTATCGCTGTGTTTTAATATTCCTTCGGCAATGGTGATTGCTGTCCCGCTTGGCGCATCTTTCTTTTGAAGGTGATGGGTTTCTTCCACCGAAACATTGTATTCCTTCCACGGTGCCATCAACTTCGCGGCATATTCGTTTATGCTGAAAAAAAGGTTTACCCCAACGCTGAAGTTGGACGCAGAGATAAAACCTCCGTTACGTTTTTCACATAACTTTACCATTTCATCATATTTTTCCAACCAACCAGTTGTGCCGGAAACAACTGGAATTCCCTTCTTCAATGCTTTTGAAATATTTGCAACGGCAGCTTCGGGTGAAGAAAATTCAATGGCAACCTCAGCATCTTCAAAATTTCCTTCGGAAGATTCACTCGTACTTTTAAAAACTACGGAATGGCCTTTTTCCAAAGCCAATTTTTCAATCGTCTTGCCCATTTTTCCGTAACCGAGTAATGCTATTTTCATAATTTGGTTGAAGGTTGACAGGTGACGGATGACAGATGCCCGAAAGACCACCAAATATCTAGGGCTCCTAATTTTCTAGCCTTTTGATTCTTGGCTCTTGGCTCTTTCATCTTTATTCTTTATTCTTTAATCTTTATCCTCTTCTCTTTTTTCTACTTAAAACGATAGGTCAACGACATTCCGTATTGTGGCTGAGTATTAAATTGATTATAATCAAAATTAGGTTCAAGCGAAAGATCTTCACTCACTTCATATTGCCTTAAATGTGCGTCAACATTCGCATCAACTACGTTCAGCAAATAAAAAGCCACAGTAACGATAATACTAATGTCTTTATTTTTTTGGGCAGATTTTTGGGCATTAATCAGTCGATCATTACTTATCAACGGTTCCGCTCCATTGCCGTAAAATTCATCGTCTGTATATCCTGCGAGCCTTCTTTTGTATGCGTTCCGGAAGCTGTCATAATCATCATCCTGTTGTTTGTAAAAATAAATTCCGGCAGCCATTCCCGCATATATTATTGGAATTTTCCAATATTTCTTGTTGTAAACTTGGCCCAACCCAGGAATAACGGCTGAGTAAAATGCAGCTTTGGCCGGAGCCAATGGATTGTATTCTTCTTTTGGTAAAATCGAATCGTTCACCACAATTATCTTTTCTTCCTTTTTTACAACCAAGGAATCAGTAGTCTGCGCAAACAGGGATGTGGCGAAGATTAAAAAAAAAATATTTAGGAAGTTATTTTTCACTTTTGATTAGCTTCAAAATACGCTCGAAGTCTTCTTGATTTTTAAAAGGAACCACTAATTGTCCTTTCCCAGATTTTGAAACCTTTACTTCTACAGATGTTTCAAAAAGATCCGTCAATTCCTTCTTTGCTTTTTTGGCGAAAGGAGGCGGACTCGCTTTTTGAGGTGCAGCTTTTTGATCTGGATTTTTAAAATTTCGCACCAACGCTTCCGTATCACGAACGGAAAGGTTTTGGCTTAAAATCTTTTCGTAAATATCAAGCTGATCGTTCAAATTGTCAACATTTATCAACGCTCGGCCGTGACCCATACTAATGAAACCATCGCGCATTCCCGTTTGGATAATTGGATCCAGCTTTAACAGACGTAAGTAATTGGCAATTGTGGAACGGTTCTTCCCTACCCTGTCGCTCAGTTCTTCTTGGGTAACGTTAATTTCCTCAATTAATCTTTGATATGAAAGTGCAATTTCAATAGGATCTAAATCTTGTCTTTGGATGTTTTCAACCAAAGCCATTTCCAGAGATTCCTGATCGTTTGCAATTCGAATATAGGCTGGAATTGTTTCCAAACCAACCAATTTTGAAGCACGGAAACGGCGTTCCCCACTTACCAATTGATATTTATTGAAATCTAATTTACGAACGGTAATTGGCTGAATAACCCCAAGTTCTTTAATAGACGAAGCCAGTTCCCGAAGTGATTCTTCATTAAAACTAGTTCGCGGCTGAAAAGGGTTTACTTCAATACTGCCCAAATCCAGCTCTACAATACTGCCCACAACTTTGTCGGCATTTTTATCTGCTACGGATTTTATATCATTGGAAGGATCTTTCAACAATGCTGAAAGTCCGCGGCCCAAGGCTTGTTTTTTGGTCGCTTTCGCCATTTATTTCTTTTCGTTTTTCTGAATTAATTCGTGCGCCAAGCTCAAATAATTATCAGCTCCTTTACTCGATGCATCATAACTGATGATGCTTTCGCCATAGCTGGGCGCTTCACTTAAACGTACATTGCGCTGAATGATTGTCTCGAAAACCATTTCGTCAAAATGCTTTTTCACTTCATCTACCACTTGGTTTGAAAGGCGAAGACGTTGGTCGTACATTGTCAATAACAACCCTTCAATATCAAGGTTTTCATTGTGTATTTTTTGAACGCTTTTTATGGTGTTCAATAGTTTTCCAAGCCCTTCCAAAGCGAAATATTCACACTGAATTGGAATGATTACCGAATCTGCCGCCGTTAATGCATTCAACGTTAGCAAGCCCAATGATGGTGCACAATCAATAAGTATATAATCGTAATCTGCTTTTAGACCTTCAATGGCTTTTTTCAGCATATATTCACGGTTCTCCACATCAACCAATTCAATCTCGATAGCAACCAAATCTATGTGTGACGGGATTAAATCTAAATTAGGTGAATTAGTGGAAACAATGGCTTCTTTTGCAGTAGCGCTGTGCTCAAGCAATTGGTAGGTACCAACTTCAACAGTTTCAACATCAATTCCCAGTCCAGAAGTTGCATTGGCCTGCGGATCTGCATCAATAAGTAAAACTTTTTTCTCCAAAACGCCCAATGAGGCCGCTAAATTTACTGAGGTCGTGGTCTTGCCCACGCCTCCTTTTTGGTTTGCAATTGCAATAATTTTACCCATTAATTTGCTTGAGATTTTAGCAGTTAAAAGTACGATTAATTATGGGGATAGAAAATCATTTTTGTTAACAGGAAGTGAACAAAGGGATTTGCGATTTTAGATTGACGATTTCTGAACACTGAACACTGAACACTAAATACTGAATACTGAATACTGAAATTAAGATTTTTTCTTTTCTCGTATCATTGCCTCCAACATATCCCACATTTCTTGGGAAACTTCTTCGAGTAGGTTCATTTGGCCGGCGCCTTTTAACCATTCGCCCCCATCAATAACTACTACTTCTCCGTTTATGTACGCTGAAAAGTCTGAAACGAGATATGCGGCAAGATTTGCCAATTCTTGGTGTTCGCCAACGCGCATAACAGGTACTTTTTTTGCAGGGTCAAATTTTTCTTTTAAATCGCCCGGAAGCAATCTGTCCCAAGCACCTTTTGTTGGGAATGGCCCCGGAGCGATTGCGTTAAAACGAATTCCATATTTTGCCCATTCCACTGCCAAAGAGCGCGTCATTGCCAACACGCCAGCTTTTGCTGTAGCACTTGGCACAACGTATGCCGAACCCGTAAAGGCATATGTGGTAACGATATTTAAAACCACTTTGTTAGTTTCCTTTTTCTCAATCCAATGTTTTCCGAAGGCGAGGGTACAGTTTTTTGTTCCTTTTAGAACGATGTCTATGATTGTATCAAAAGCATTTGCCGAAAGTCTTTCGGTGGGAGAAATAAAGTTTCCGGCGGCGTTATTCAACAACACATCAACGGTACCGAATTCCTTTACCGAAGCTTGCACCATGGCTTCCACTTCGTCATAATTTCGAACGTCGCACTGCACTGGCAATACTTTTCCACCTGTTGCGGCTTCCAATTCTTCTTTTACGTTTTGTAGTTTTTCTAAGTTGCGGGAAGTGATAACAACATTGGCACCCAATTCCAAAAAATAGGTTGTCATTGCTTTTCCCAAGCCGCTTCCGCCGCCAGTTACTACTATTGTTTTTCCTTTTAAGGCGTCGTCACGGAGCATTTTTGATGTATAGTCCATTATAATTTTTTAAAGAGTGTTTTACAAAGATACACAGAGTTGGAACGGCTCAAGCAAAATGTCTTTTATTTCAGGAAAAGATTTAATTCAATTGTTGTAAACTTCTTAAACAATAAAAATCAAAAGAATACTTTATCCCTTTCAGGAAAAAATCATACATTTATAAAAGCCAATAAATCAGCAGTATAACTCCCTTCTTTTTTTAATTTCTAATTTTTACTGTATGAAATCAACCATTAAATTTTCAGCCAACAGTTTGTATTTTATTTTGCTCTTTTTTGTGCTGTCGTCGTGTTATTCAGTTCGAATTGTAAGCACTAAAGGAGCGCCCATGCCGCCAGATGAAATGACAAGGGACGATTGGTATCGGGACAAAATGGTGGTAGAGATTGATACGGTAATAAAAGCCGGAATTACTACTGACGATATCGCCTTTCGTGTTTTAAGGGAAGGATGCGAAACAGGAAAATTGTTTTCTGTTGAATACAAAAATACCTTCGGCGGCAGCCTTCTCTACCTTATTACTTTTGGCAGTAAACGCAAAGTGAAGCTTAAATATGTATGTATGAAACCTGAAAATTAAAGCTATGGCCACAACAACTGTATTCGATAAAACTGAATGGGATACCTTACATAAAAATGGACCCTTCCCTTTAAAAAAACTCTACATTACCCGGCTTGAAGGAAAGGCAAACATGCCGTCAACCATAGACCGTTACAACGACGTTGCATTTGAAATACAGCGTTTGCTAAAGGATAGCCGCGATAACAACGAAGGATTTAGGGCTTATGGTTCCCGTTGGTCAATGTCAAGTATAGCACATCAAAAGGATAGGGTACACCAAAACAATCTCATGAATTTGGACATTAATGTGTTTCCACAGGATGTCCATCCCCAATCTCCATTTGATGCGGAAAATCTATATTTTTTTGAATGCGGAAATACAATTAAGGAGATTTCCCAAAAATTGGAAGAACACGGCAAATCTCTTAAAACTACGGGCGCCAGTAATGGCCAGACCATTGCTGGTTGTATTTCAACAGGGGTACACGGCTCGGCTCTAGATGTAGGTTCCGTACAGGATTATGTGGTGGGTCTTAATTTGATTACCGGGCCAAATCCAGAAGACAACATCTATTTGGAAAGGCACACAAAGCCAAGACTTATTGATGCTTTTGCTCAAAAATTAAATGCAAAAGTAATACGCAATGATGGCCTTTTTAACGCTGCATTGGTCGGTCTTGGCTCGTTTGGTTTTGTTCACGGCGTGCTTCTTGAAGCCGAAAATCTCTTTTTGCTGAAACGCTATGTGAGAAAGATTGATAAAAATGTAGCTTTAGATTTAGCAAAAACAATGGACTTCAAAAATTCAACATTTAAAATTGAAGGAGAAATAGATGCAGGAGGAAAACCATTGCGCCCATACCATTATAAGGTTTTTATGAATCCATATACAAATGAAAGTGAATATGTTGTGGAAGTAATGTACAAAAAAAAATATAAAGTACCCTATCCTGATCCTTTTACCAAAATTCAGAAATCAATATATCGCGACTTGATTTATCTATTCATCAAAATCAGCGAAAATTTTCCCTCCAGTATTCCCTGGTTTATAAAAAAGTTAGAAAATACTATCCTTCCTGCGGTAAACGAAGAAACCATCGGAACTCTTTACGAAACCTTTTGGGATGCAGCCTATCAAGGTCCTGCTTTTGCCTGTTCCATTGGGGTGGATAGCAAAGATTCCGTTAAAGCATTGGAAGCTGTAAGCGCAATGACCAAAAATGAAGGTCCAATCCCAGGTATTTTTGCGATGCGCTTTGTAAAACAATCAAACGCCACGCTTGCTTTTACAAAATTTACCATTACCTGTATGCTGGAAATAGATGGAATACTTTGGAACAAGTCGCAAGGCCTTATGAGCCTTGAGGAATACTCTCTCAGAATGATTGAAGTACTTCAACAAAACAATATCCCATTTACTTTGCATTGGGGAAAAAATTCCGATTGGGGATTTCCTGGCCTTGTAGATTATATGTACGGCGAAAACGCTAACATCTGGAAAGAATACCGCAGCAGTCTTTTGACTAAAGATATGGCCAAGGTTTTTTCAAATGATTTTCTCAATACCATTGGATTGTCAGACTTTGAGGAAAACCCGCCCCAAGATTTGATTGCTTCATTACTTTGAGCAATACAAAAAGCGCGTATACAAAATTTCCCAAAAAGCAAAAGTACTCCCAATTACCTGTTAAATAAACTTTAAACACTCCATCCCGCCCAGCGGTTTTCTTTATATTCCAAGTTATCCAAAAGTTGAAAGAGAATATGAAGGCTACCGCCCCAAACGAAACAGATGAACTGATAGGCGAACTTAAGGACGGATGCCGAACGGTTACCGAACTTCCGCACGGCGGGTTTCTCTTTTTGGAGCACGACGTGCCTTTTCTGCTTATTTACCGAAAACGTGAAAACGATAATGCTACCCTGCGTTTGGCGCGCACGGGAGCGAGTTATTTGATTATTGGTGAAGATAATTTTGAATATTTCACCGAATTTGTAAACCAGCTTACCGAAAAAATGAGCGCCCGATTCGGTTCCTTCATTTTAATGGAAATATACAGTGGCGCAGAAGGAAGTACGGAATTTGTGATACGCGGACCTTCGCACAAACTGCCCGTTTCACTTGAAGTTTTGCGCGAGCAATTGGACCAGGTGGAAAGCAGAAGATACGGCGTGCAATTGAGCGCGCGGATTGAACAGACCAAGCAAAGGCAACAGGCAAACAAAGAAGCACTTTTCAGCATAGAGGAAATAAAAGAATGTGGGGGAACGCTCATTGGGCTTGAGGTTCCGCCTGTTTTTCGTGATGCTGACGGAAATTTATATCCGCTGTATTTCAGAAAATTCAGGGAAAGTTTTGCAGAAGCCGTGCAAAAGTCGGTTTTTGAGTTTATCCGCGTGCAGACTTCCAGTAAACTTGCCAGTTATTATGCCCTCGGAAAACGGGAAATCCACGAAGAAGTCTTCAAAATGGACAAAAAGCTTACCCATATAGAAAACAGCTACCAGTTTTTGTTGTTGCTATCCCCAGTGAATATTCAAAGTATGCGTCAATGCTTTTTTGAAACCAATTTCAAGGAATTAGAAGAATACCACTATCGTCTGTTGCCCATTGATCCCGATATTTTGAAGCGAAAGTTGTACAATCTGGACATTGACCAAATAGACGACCCCGCCCTCTCCTATCTTTTTGACGAAAAACGAGAAGAGATTGATCAACAATTGACGATGCTAAAAGAACGCGGCTCGAAGAATTTTTTCTACAGCAGCGTAGGGCTTTATAAAGGATTGGAGAAAAATATTTTGACCGAGGCGCAACTTATTCTTCAAAATATTTCTGAAGATACCGAGGAAGAAAAAACCAAGGAATTGAATGCCGAAACCTTCGGAAAAATGGCGGAAGCGGAATTTGAATTCTTCAGAAAACAGGATTCCAATTATAAAGGAAAAGTACACATCCGGAAAGACGTGAACGTAATGATGGTAAGCAATGGCGAGCTTTATTTGCCTTCAGATTATACACTTACAAAAAAAGAGGCGATAGCGCTCATCCAGCACGAAATCGGCACCCATTCCCTCACCCATTTCAACGGAAGCCAGCAACCACTGAGTCAATTAAGCGTTGGTTTTGCAGATTATGACCCCTTACAGGAAGGCATCGCTGTGCTTTCGGAATATTTGACTGGTGGACTTTCCGCAAACCGTTTGCGAATTCTCGCCGGAAGGGTGGTTGCCGGAGCGGCACTGCTGGATGGCGCAGATTTTAAGGAAGTTTTCAACCTGCTCCATACCACCCACGGATTTTCAAAGGAACCGGCTTTCAATATTACTTCGCGAATGTTTCAGGGCGGTGGTTTTTTAAAGGATATTATTTATTTGAAGGGCTTGGTGCACCTTCGCGATTACTTGATGGACGGCGGGGATTTGGAGTTTTTGCTCGCAGGAAAATTCGCCCTAAAGCACGTGCCGATTATTAAAGACCTTACCGAACGTGGCCTTTTGCATCCGCCAAAACTGAAACCGCGATACCTTCAGCAGGAAGATTTTGAAGATCGAATAAATAAACTAAAACAGGGAATTTCCCTTTCTAAATTGATAGACTAATGAAAATATGTTTTGTATTAAGCGATATTAAGACCGAAACCTGCGGGACTTCGGTCGTTATTTTGAAAAAGGCACATGAGCGCGGCCACAATGTTTACGTGATGAGTGTGGGCGATTTTATTTTTCACCACGATGAAGATATAAGCCTGCGTTGTAAAAAGATTCCGCCATCCGTAAAAGGCGAAACCGTGGAGGAATTTTGGGAACAGGTGCAGGACGACAAACTGAAAGCGAAAGCAGTGTCAAGTACCGATATGGATATTCTTTTTCTTAGGAACAATCCTACGGAAGAAACTTCAGACCGCCATTGGGCCGAGCACAGCGGGATTGCCTTTGCACGGATGATACAGCAGAGTGGCGTATTGGTGCTCAACGATGCCTTTGCAATGAGCCACGCATTTATTGATAAACTGTATTTTGAGGAACTGCCTTCGGAAATAAAGCCAGACAGTTTGATAACGCGGGACAAAAAGGACATTTTGAAATTCTGGGAAAAATCCGGTAAAAAAATGGTCCTGAAACCCTTGGAAGGCAGCGGCGGACAGGATGTTTATTTGATTGATAAAGACAAGAAAAATCTCAACCAAATTATAGATACGCTCACCGCAAAAGGATACATAATTGCCCAGGAATATTTGCCCGAAGTGAGCAAGGGCGATGTGCGGGTAATCCTGATGAACGGAAAAATCCTGGAAGAGAATGGGCAGCAGGCCATAATAAGAAGATTAAACAGTGACAGCACTGAATTCCGAAGCAACCTGTCCTTGGGCGCCAAAGCGAAGAAAGCAAAACTCACCCCCGAAATGGAAAAGATTGTTTCACTTACCGCACCTAAAATTATTCGTGATGGGCTTTTTTTTGTAGGTCTTGATATTGTAAAAGACAAATTGATAGAAATAAATGTACTCAGTCCCGGGGGTCTCGATTATTGTGAAGATATTGGGCTGCCAGCATTCACCGATACGGTAATAGACGCCATTGAAAGGAAAATGGAATACCGAAAATATTACAAAAACAGTTTGAGCAATAGGGTTTTGGCAACGATGGATTAAATAGCTGATAGTTTATAATGAGTAGAATAAGCTTAAAAAAATACAACCTAAACTTTTGAACTTCTCAACTCATAGACTCATCAACTCATCGATTCACCGACTAAACCCCTACTGCATACATTTTATCCCGTAGTTCCTTTAATTTTTTATCACCCATATATTCATCAAAAGTCATATAACGATCTATTGCTCCGTTTGGAGTTAATTCAATAACTCGTGTAGCAACGGTTTGAGCAAATTCATGATCGTGGGTTGTTAGCAAAATTGTCCCTTTAAAGTTTTTCAATGAATTATTGAAAGCCGTAATTGATTCCAAATCCAAGTGGTTTGTAGGTTCGTCCAGCATTAGCACGTTTGCACGAAGCATCATCATACGGCTTAACATACATCTCACTTTTTCACCTCCGGATAGCACACTGCTTTTTTTCAAGGCTTCCTCGCCACTGAAAAGCATTTTTCCCAAAAACCCACGAATGAAAACTTCTTCGCGCTCTTCTTCAGTTTTAGCGTATTGGCGCAGCCAATCTACCAACGACAAATTATTTTTGAAAAATTCCTCATTATCAAGCGGCAAATAGCTTTGGTTTGTAGTAATTCCCCATTGAAAGGAACCTGTGTCTGGTTTTGAATGTCCGTTCAAAATTTCGTAAAAAGCAGTTGCGGCACGCGAATCTCTTGAGTAAATAACCACTTTATCACCCTTCGCCAAGTTGACATCCACGTTTTTGAAAAGTATTTCACCATCAATGGATGTTGAAAGATTTTCTATATTCAAAATTTGGTCACCAGCTTCGCGTTCACGTTCGAAAATAATTGCTGGATAGCGGCGGCTGGAAGGTTTTATTTCTTCAACATTCAATTTTTCAAGCATCTTTTTACGTGAAGTAGCTTGTTTGCTTTTTGCAACATTGGCACTAAAACGCATAATAAATTCCTGAAGTTCTTTGCGTTTTTCGTCAGCTTTTTTGTTTTGCTGTGCACGCTGGCGCGCTGCAAGCTGGCTACTTTCATACCAAAAAGTATAGTTACCGCTGTAATGGTTTATTTTTCCAAAATCAATATCGCTGATGTGTGTGCAGACCGAATCCAAAAAGTGACGGTCGTGGGAAACCACAATCACACAATTTTCATAATTTGCCAAAAAGTTTTCCAACCAACTGATGGTTTCGTAATCCAAATCGTTGGTAGGCTCATCCATAATCAGTACATCCGGATTTCCGAAAAGGGCCTGCGCCAAAAGCACACGTACTTTTTGTTTTCCGTCCAAGTCTTTCATTAACATATAGTGAAGACTTTCATCAATACCAAGGTTTGAAAGCATTGATGCGGCATCGCTATCGGCGTTCCAACCGTTCATTTCTTCAAAAGCAACTTGAAGTTCACCAATTTTCTCGGCGTTATCATCTGTGTAATCTTCGTAAAGTTTGTCTATTTGACTTTTTATTGAAAACAATTCCTTATTACCGCGAACTACTGTTTCAAGCACATTAAAATCATCATAAGCATTGTGGTTTTGTTCAAGGACTGACATCCGTTTTCCTTTTTCCAAATGCACATGGCCTGAGGTAGGATCTTGTTTGCCAGAAATAATTTTCAACAAAGTGGATTTTCCTGCGCCGTTAGCTCCAATAATTCCATAGATATTCCCTGTATGAAACTGGGTGCTCACTTCATCGAACAACACGCGTTTACCAAACTGAACCGAAAGGTTTGAAACTGAAAGCATAAATTTCTAAATTTTGCGCAAAAGTAGGTATTTAAGCGACATGCCGAAAATATTAACGTTTTAAAAATCCTTTTAACGACCATTTAACAAAATGCAATAAAGGACTCGGCTACATTTGTTGATTAACTTAATTGATAGTGCGATTGTCAAAAAAAATACTTCTTCTCTTATTGGTTACTTCGCTATTTTCTTGTAAAAACAAGGAGGAAAAGGTTTTGGAAACAACTTATATAGGTGGCCAAATAGTAAACCCAACACTCGATTACATAATCTTTTCAAAAGGAAACCACGTATTAGACACCGTAAAACTTGATGCCAATAATTTTTTTCAATATAAAACAGATAAAATAAAATCTGGACTTTATTCCTTTAAGCATAGTGAAATCCAAGTTTTCTACATTGAGCCTGGCGATAGTTTATTGATGCACATAAATACTATCGATTTCGATGAATCTCTAGCTTATTCCGGACAAGGTGGTGAACAAAACAACCTGTTGATGTATTTGTATTTAAGGAATGAAACCGAAAACTTAAACTTACCGAAATGGTATGCGCTTTCTTCCAAAGATTTTGAAAGCAAAATTGATTCATTAAAAAAATTAAAAACCACAGAATACAAAGAGTTTGTTGAAAACAACGAAGTTACTGATGGCTTTAAGAAAGTTGCTCTTGCAAATATAGAATACGACTATTATTCCAAAAAGGAAATGTATGGTGCGGCCAACAGGAGGAATCCTGAAAAACTTGGCAAACATTTTTTTGATTATAGAAAGAATATAAATTTTGCTCTGGACGAGTTTAAATTTTATTACCCTTATTATCGTTTTATGAACCGGTATTTCGAAAATATTGTCAGTTCAGAATTCAATAAAAAAGAGCGGGTAGACCGCAATTCATTCAAATATAACTATCGAAAAATCCAATTGATAGATAGTGTGGTCACTTCAGATTCCATCAAAAATAATCTGTTGCGCTATAGCGCTATGTATTATTTGCTCAATGCCAAAGATTCTGAAGAAGAAAGGAAGTTTTTTGAGGCGTTTTCAAAAATGAACACCAATAAAAAGAATCTTGAAGAAGTGAGCAAAGTGTTCAACACTTCGGTGAAGCTTACCGCAGGAAACCCTATTCCTAATATTCATTTAGTAAGCATAGACAATGTTGTAAAGGATTTACAGAGCCTTATTAACGAGCCTATCGTGCTTTTCTTTTGGTCTTCGCAATCTGTAGCTCAATATAGAAACATACACAATCGCGCAGCTGAATTGAAATCAAAATATCCAGAATACGATTTCGTGGGAATAAATACAGACACTCATTTTAAAAAATGGCGCGAGACCGTAAATAAATCGGGATACAATCCAAGCTCGGAATTTCAACTAGAAAACCTGGCAGATGCCGACAAGAAATTTATTTTGAATTCTATGAACACGGTTTTTATTGTGGACAAAAACGGAGTAATTCTTGAAGGAAAGACCAATATGTTCAATACCAATTTTGAAGAATTGCTGCTTGGGTTTTTGAATAGGTAATATCTTTACTCCAGTTTATGGCCGCAACCGTTGGCTGAGCCCTTCTGCAAAACTCAGGATAAACTAAAATCGAGAACTATTGACCTCTCGACTGAGCTCGAGGGTGACAGTTAAATTAATTACCTTTTTTATAATCTTCCAAAAACTGTTTCAAACCGCTATCGGTTAACGGATGCTTCAATAAACCTTCAATGGATGAAAGCGGTCCGGTCATAACGTCCGCTCCAATTTTTGCACAGTTTATGACGTGCATCGTATGGCGAATGGAAGCTGCGAGAATTTGTGTTTCGAAACCGTAGTTGTCATAAATCAAGCGAATATCTGCAATCAGTTCCAATCCGTCTGTTGAAATATCGTCCAGTCTTCCTATAAATGGCGAAACATAGGTCGCACCAGCTTTTGCAGCCAATAACGCTTGTCCTGCAGAAAAAACCAAAGTACAATTGGTACGAATGCCGTGATCGGAAAAATATTTTATTGCTTTTATGCCTTCTTTTATCATCGGCACTTTTACCACAATTTGTGGATGAAGCTCAGCCAACTCCTCTCCTTCTTTTACCATTCCCTTAAAATCGGTTGCAATAACCTCTGCGGAAACATCACCATCCACAATATTGCAAATAGCTACATAATGTTTCAAAATATTGTTTTTGCCTTTTATTCCTTCCTTCGCCATCAATGATGGATTGGTGGTAACGCCATCAAGAACCCCTAAATCTTGGGCTTCACGGATTTGGTCAAGGTTTGCGGTATCGATAAAGAATTTCATAGGTATGGTTTCAGATTAGTCCTGCAAAAATAGCGAAGAATGTTTCGAAGTAATAGCGTTGTTGAAAAAGATTGATAAGTTGGAGGTGATTTACTGAGAATTCTTTTCAGGATTTATAGTAATATTCAGATTAACAAAAACATCATCCTTTCTCCAAATATAAATTGGCATTGTTACTACACTCACAAATAACAACAAAACAGTCCAATTACCTTTTGTGTTTTTATCAATATTTTTAAAAGTCCAGATTCTGTAGATTAGGTAAAGCAGAGCAGGGAGATATAGTAAACTAATTACTATGTTTTGAAATTCAAAAGGAACAACGTTATTAGTTATCCAAAGAAAAAAATCGACATTATAAAATGTTATCATATAAATCAATACTACTAAATAGGAGATTGTCAATAATAATTTCAAGTATACTTTCATCGAAAGAAATTAATAGATTTTTTTCATTTCAACCCATAATGCCGCAAAAGCATCCGTTCATAAACCTTATCCGGCAAAACACGCTTTAAAACAATCGAGAATTTCTGCAAGGAAGAACCAACTTTGTAATGAATTCTCGGATTTGCAGTTTCAATTATTTTATGCACCGCCTTTGCCATCTCCAAAGGATCACCACCATTGTCAACGTGATCATTCATCATTTTTAGCGTGTTTCCGTAGTCTTTTTTATAGGGTGAAATTTCCAAAACCGGCGCGTGGTAGCGGCCAGCGGCAATATTGGTTGCAAAATCGCCCGGAGCAATGTTTGTCAATTTCACACCGAATTGCATTGTTTCCATTCGCATTGCTTCAATGGTAATCTCCAATGCAGCTTTGCTAGCGGAATAAATACCTCGGTACGGAAGTCCCATATATGCAGCGATGGAAGTAATATTTATAATATGTCCAAAACCTTGTTTGCGCATTTGTGGCAAAACTGCTTTAATCACATTTATGGGTCCGTGAAAATTGGTTTGGAAGGCTTTTTTTATTTCGCTTTCGGGGGTTTCCTCTATTGGACCAGTAATACCAACGCCTGCATTGTTTATTACAACGTCAATTGTTTCAACTTTGCCCAATACTTCAGCAATAACAGCTTCGATGGATTCGGTTTCGTTAACGTCCATTTTCAGAAGCGGAAACTTGGAATGATTACTGTTTTCAGGGTTTCGGCTTGTTCCAAAGACTTGATAGCCTTTTTCGGAAAGATATTCACCAATGGCCTTACCAATGCCCGAGGAACCGCCCGTAATAAGTACTGTTTTTGGCATAAAAAGTTGTTGAAAAGCAAAGGTGCGTTTATGTGTTCAGTTTTCCAAATAGTTTATCGTAAAAAAGAACCACGAATCACGACTTAAGAGATCCACGACTGAGAGGAACTTCGAACCAAGTATTAAGGAAACAAAGCGAAAATAAGAAATGACAAGTTTTTAAGCCCTATCCAAATCTGTCGAGGGTCGTGGGTCAAAAAGTCGTGGTTCGGGGGTCAATCGGCGGAGGAAAGTTTATTCCACAAAAAATGGCAAGCTACCTACATCACACCGCTACGACCATTTACCTTTGCTGCGTTCCCGCCCTGGAGGATTCAACAGGAGCTGGTTGTGTAGGACTTGCCGCTGCAAAGATAAAGCTTTTTGAAGTTTTCGCAAGTATTTTTACATTTCAATTTTAATAAATACCTTGCGGAAAATTAATTATAAGCTATGAAAATTTATAACGTTTTAGCTCCTACCCTTTTAGTGCTTTTAATGGCTGGGTGCGTAAGTAATTCCGAAGATAAAAAAGATAATTTTTCACTGGAAATTAAAAACCCTAAGAAAACGTATACTCCCGAAGATGCGCTCACTGTTTCCTTAATCAATAAAAAAAATATTGAAACTGATTCCGTTGTTTATTTTTTAAACAAAGATAGAATCGAGATTTCTGGTAATACCATTTCCCTTTCGGGGAAAAAACTCGGAGAAAAAACTTTATCTGTCAAAATATATAGTGATGGCGAAGAGTTTGAAGCTTCCAAAAACATTACGATTTTATCATCCATAAAGCCGAAACTTTATACCTATAAAATTCTTGAAACTTATCCGCACGATATAAAAGCCTACACACAGGGATTGGAGTTTGAAAACGATACTTTATATGAAAGCACTGGGCAGTATAAAGAATCATCACTTCGAAAAACAAATTATAAAACTGGGGAAGTTTTCAAAATGGTAAAACTGGCAGATCAGTATTTTGGCGAAGGGCTTACCATTTTAAACAACAAAATATACCAACTAACTTGGCGCGAAAACACCGGTTTTATTTACAACCTAAAAACGATGGAACAAACCGGAACCTTTGTTTACGGTAACAGCCGTGAAGGTTGGGGCTTGTGCCACGATGCCGAAAAAAATA
>JBBQUI010000019.1:0-26308 GCA_038212575.1 Flavobacteriales bacterium | reverse complement strand
TTTTTGGATGGAATCTACCACTAACAGATGCGAAATGGCTTTTTCCATTTTGTTTTGACGGGAATAGGCAATAGCCAAAGCAATTTGCGTATCAGCTAAAACGATGTTTCCAATATCATCAAAATCTTTTGTGTACTCAAGCCCTTTATTGCAGGCTTCAATGGCTTTATCTATTTCTCCAATTAAATAATAGGTCCTGCAAAGTCCATTGTATGCCACTGCTAAACCACGATAATAGTTGGTTTTGGTAGATTTGGCTATCATTTTATTGAAATAAACCAACGCAGAATCTGGTTTTTGTATTCGTCTGAAATATTGCGCATACAGATAATCCGCATCTGCTAAACTGTTGGCATATTTCCCCTTAGCGCTAAATGCCTCAAACTTTTTGATATATACCAAGGCACTATCCGGATATGCATTGATGGTTTGGGTAACTTTTAATCGATACTTTGAAAGTGTCACGGAATCATTGCCTGCAGGTTTTTTTGCCTGCAAATCATTTTGGCCAAAAGCTGCAGCAATAGCAAATGGCAAAAGGAGTATAGAGAGGAGCACTCTCATAGGGTTTTAAAAAGTTGGTTTGCGATTTAAAGTTAGTTAAAAATATTTTAACCCCTCGACTTTTTTAACCCATAAGCATTTAGAAATTAATTGCTTGAATAGAGAATTAAACTGTTCGCGTCTCCTTTGGTTGCAATAATTATATTGTTTTTACCGCTTCCGCTATCAATAGATGCAGCAGCGGTTCCATAAACCGGAAAACCATTCAAAACGTTTCCGTTTTGGTCAAAAACATAGACCTTTTTTTCCTGTGTTTCTGTAATGGTGACAAAATTATTTCTACGCACATTGAAGAGTTGTGGGTTTGTATAAACACCTAGCGGCAGCTCTGCCAATTTTCCGTTTATGCGAAGCAGGTTATCGTCCAGCGTTACTTTAACATTGCCGTTTATGGCGAACCAATAATTGCTGCCCACATCCAGTTTTTGAGAAGAAATTTTGCCGTCCTGCGAAATGCGTTCCTTAGTATTTTCCTTCGTAATTACAACAAAAGTATTGTCTTCCTCAGCAATAGGAATTTCAGAAAAATTGAAGTTTTTTGAAATTGAAACCCGCGGTTTTCCAACACGACTCAAAATGTTTAGTTTTCCGCTTTCTTCTGCAATAACGATATAATCTTTGCTGCCCATCCGAATGTGGATTGGAGATTGAGCGATGTTGCTTTTCGCTTTTTCAAAACCGAAACCTTTTACCGTTTTTCCGTTTTTGTCATACATCAGCACGTCTTTGCCCTGCACGATTATAAAACGGTAATTGCCATTATTGTCATAATCAAAAACCGAAAGTGGCTGTGTAACCTTATCCTTAAATTTTATGGGAAATCCTTTTGCTTCCTTCCCGTTTCTGTCCAAAATATAGAATGCATCTTTGGTAGCAAACGCAAAGTTTTTGTTTCCCGAAATAGTTGCCGTTTCAACAGTTCCTAAAATAGGTGAACCGAGGTTTTTGGACCAAAGAATTTTTCCACTTTCCGAAATAAAATAAAGTTTGTTGGCAATATCCTGCACTACCACATTGCTGCCATTATTTTGGTTGCTGAAAATCTGTGGAATGCCCAAAACTGCATTGTCCAATTTTAAATTGAATTTTTCAGAAACACTCCCCGAAATGCTCTTTGCGGCTGCGCCAGGTTCTTTGCAGCTCAGCGTTACGTGTGCAAAATTTCGGTCGAAACTAAATTGGAGCACGGCCAGCGGAAATTCATCAAAAGAAATGTTTTTAATATTATCGCTGCTTTCAGCATTAAAAAATCCTGAAATTGTTTCGGAAAATTCACCTTTCATTTTAAAGATCAATAACGAAGAAGCCGTACTTAAATCTGTTGCGGTGTTTTCAAAATAGGAAGTGTTTTTCAGAGTGTTGTTGTTTTGAAAATCACTGATTATTTGCTGTGCGGTGATTTCACTTTCCGTAAAAACAAAGAAATTTTCAATTTGAAAAACATAATTTGCCTTTGTTGAATTTATAAAAGGCGAAAACGTTTTTAGGAACAACTCGGGCTCGCTAAAACTGCTGATTTCAATCTCCCGAAATTCACTTTTCGCGGAAACATATCGCGCTAAAGCATCATTCGTTAAAGCTGCATCAATGCTTTTTATGAAAACTGCGGTTTCGTTTTTAAACTGAATTGTCCCAACTTCACTTACTGATCCAAAAATTCCTGTGGTTTGCACAGCATCTTTTTCTCCACGGAAATTCCGAAGATTTTTTTGAAATTTTTCGGCATCGTTAAACGTAAAACTCACAGCCCCCAAAGCATCCGTCGGCACCAAAGCAGATACATCATTCTGTTGCGGTATTTGGTCTTCAAAAACATTCAGTAATTGCGGAATGCTATCGGTTGCCAGCGTGATTCCCGTTGCAGTCAAGGATTCGGGCGTGATTGTAACATCCAGTGCGCTCCAAGAAGTGAAGGCTACCTTTGTGGAATCATTGAGTGCAACTTTTTTTCCGCGGATTAAAGCTGTGAATTTATTGGAAGATGGCAGGTTGAAAACTTTTTTGAACGTGTCATCACGTTCGGTTTTTCCTTTTAAAATATCCAGCAAAATTTGCTGGGAAGAAGAAACAACAAACACGCTGTCTATGATTGCTGAATACGCTATTTGTTTGTCGATCGTGATTCGTTGGAACGATTGATCGTCCAATTTCAGGGTTTCGATGGTTTTGTTTTTAAGCGAATCTGGCTGAAAAAGATTCTTCGTTTGTTTCGAAATAAAAGTATATGCCGAAACAGAATCATTCACTTTATTTATGCAGAAAAGGCTCTGTGTGGTGGGATGCAGGTTTTTTAACAACACCGCATTTTCCGAAAAAAACAAATAAGGAGCTGTTTTTTCAAACTTTGAAAGCAGTGAATTGTTTTCAATATCTGCCTGCAAATTTTCAAAATTTGAAATCTTGAAAACTACAGAAGTGTTCTCGGGAACAAAATCCATCAAAGTTCCCGTTTTTGGAGGTGTTTTGTCACAGCTTCCAAAAATTCCCAAAAGCATTGGGACGTAAAATAAAAGTGCAAATAGTTTCCCTTGAAATTTTCCCATAACACAAAAATAACAAGGAATAGTGATGCTTTCGTGTATAATTGAATTAGTTTATTGACGGGTTTTCAACAAGTAGTATTTTGGATTGTTGGATTGTTAGATTGTTGGATTTTTTGATCTTTTGGATATTTCGATAAAAAAGCCGAATTAAAAATATGGAAATAGTCAAAAACGGTTCATATTTTTTCTAATCATCTAATCATCTAATCATCTAATCATCTAATCATCTAATCATCTAATCATCTAATCATATAATTAGAGAAGCTTAAAACTTTTCCTGTGAAAACTAGTCGCTCCGTGATTGCGGATGGCTTCGCGGTGCTCTTTGGTTGGGTAGCCTTTGTTTTGTTTCCAGTTGTATTGCGGATATTTTTCGTGAAGCGCGGTCATATATTTATCGCGATAGGTTTTTGCCAAAATGGATGCTGCGGCAATATGCAGAAATTTTCCATCGCCTTTAACTACACATTCAAAAGGGATTTTTCCAAAAGGCTTAAAACGGTTACCGTCAATGGCAATGAATTCTGGAGCACAGGAAAGGCCTTCTATTGCGCGGTGCATTCCCAAAATTGAAGCGTTCAGAATGTTTATCTTGTCAATTTCGTCCATCATTACGTGAACAACTTTAAAACATATAGCTTCGCGCTCGATGATTTCCTTTAGTTCCATTCGTTTTTTTCCTGAAAGTTGTTTGCTATCCGTCAAAAAAGGATGCTGAAAATCCTCGGGAAGAATCACAGCCGCAGCGGTAACAGGTCCGGCCAAACAGCCACGACCAGCTTCGTCCGTGCCGCACTCCACTAGATGTTTATTGATTTTTAAGAGAAGCATATAAATTTGGAATTTTCAAAAATAAAAAAACTATTATAGGGAAGCACCAAAAAACAAATCCCAAATTCCAAATAAATCACAATAAGTTTAAACACCAAATAACAAATTACAAATAACCCTCAAAAACCAAAAACTAATAAAGAAAAAACAAAACATTGAATAATCACCCTTTTGTTTGAATTTTTAGATTTGAAATTTGTTTTTTATTTGGAATTTAGTACTTGTTATTTGGAATTTAGTGCTTAAGATTTGGAATATCTCCCCATTCCTATTAACCCAAAAAAAATTACCTTTGCCCGAAAGTTTCCCGAGGATGAAAAAAACACTTTTGCTACTTATTGTTATGTTTGCCTCGGCAACTGTGTTTTCGCAAACTCCAACTGCAACTCCAACAACAAAAAAAATAAAACCTCCGATTGATTATTACAAAATTATTTCTGCAGACCGCGACACTACCTTTGTAGATACTACACTTTCAATCAAAAAAAAGTATAAATTCAATTATTTAAGAAAGGATAATTTTGAACTGCTCCAGTTTGCAAACGTTGGGCAAACCTATAATTCACTGGCGTATTCCTTTGACAGATTGAATTTAATGCCGCTTTTTGTGGCGCAGTCGCACCATTTTAATTACAAGGAAATTGAGGATGTAAATTATTTCAACGTGCCTACGCCGTTGACCGAGCTGTATTTCAAAACTGCCTACGAGCAGGGCCAGCAATTGGATGCTTTTTTCACGATAAATACTTCGCCACAATTCAACTTTTCAATTGGTTATAAGGGGGTTCGTTCCCTTGGAAAATACCAACACATTTTGACAAGTACGGGAAATTTTCTCTTCACTTCAAATTATCACACCAAAAGCCAGCGCTATAAAATCCGTTTTCATGTTGCGGCGCAGGATATTATGAATGAGGAAAACGGAGGTTTGACGGACAATTCCTTGTTGCTTTTTATAAATAATGACCCTGAATTCAGTGATCGCGGAAGGTTGGATGTGAAATTTGAAAATGCCGATAATAAACTGGAAGGACTTCGATTTTACGGAGACCACACTTATGAACTTATTTCACAACGGGACAGTTTGAGCCATACGGTTTTAACGCTGGGAAATATTTTAAGTTATGAAGAAAAATCCTTTAAATATGGACAGGATGCGCCATTTGCAGAATTTGGTCCTTCCTATGAAACAGCAGATTTGTTTACCGGGACATATCTTGAAGATTTCAATGCAAAGGGATATGTAGATTTTGACAATTCCCTTTTGGGAAAAATTACAGTTTGGGCAGGTTATACCGATTTTAATTACGGCTACAATTCTGTTTTAATCCTTGATGAAGAGCGAATTCCAAATAGAATAAAAGGAAACCTCATTGAAGCGGGAGCGGCTTATGAAAAGGAATATCGCGGTTTTAAACTAAGCGGAAAGGGAGCCATAAATGTGGCTGGAGATTTTGATGGAAATTATATTCAAGGTGCCGCATCCTATGATTTGAATGAGGATTATAATGCCAAAGCTTCCCTAACAATTCATTCTGCAGCTCCAAACTTTAATTTTCTATTGTACCAAAGTGATTACAAAAATTACAATTGGAAAACCGAACTGAACAATGTAAAAACCCAAGAGCTGAAGTTTGAAATAAACACCAAAAAATTCGGGAATGCTTCCGTAAGCTATACCGGGATTGATGATTATGCCTACTTCGGAATAAAAGCCAATGACAGCACACCTTCACCATTGCAAGCTTTGGAGCGGGTTGATTATTTAAAGGTAAAAGCGCAAAAAGAATTTAAATACGGGCATTTTGGTTTGGAAAACACAGTGATGTACCAACAGGTTTTAAACGGCGAAACGGTTTTTAATGTACCGCAAATCATTACGCGAAACTCGCTTTATTATGAAGACCATTGGTTTAAGCGCGCGCTTTTTATGCAGACGGGCGTAACTTTTAAATACTTTACCCAATATAATATGAACGCTTATGATCCGGTTCTCGCCGAGTTTTACGTTCAGAACAATCAGGAATTAGGCGGTTTTCCGTTGGTTGATATTTTCTTCAATGCGAAAATACGACAGACGCGTATTTTCTTTGTGTATGAAAACTTCACTTCCCTCTTTGGCGGAAAGAATGAATATTTTGCTGCGCCGGGCTATCCATATCGCGATAATGTGTTGCGGTTTGGGTTGGTTTGGAATTTCTTCTTATAAAAAAAACAACCCTTCCAGCGTTTAAAACGCTGGAAGGGTTGTTTTTAAAAAATTGTATTTTTTAGATCACTCCCTCAAAAGCCCTCTAGAAATCACAATTTTCTGAATCTCTGAAGTTCCTTCATAGATTTGGGTGATTTTCGCATCGCGCATAAAACGTTCCACGTGATATTCCTTTACATAACCATTTCCGCCGTGAACTTGAATCGCTTCTACTGAAACGTCCATTGCTACTTGGCTGGCGTAGAGTTTTGCCATTGCACCGCTCATATCATAGTCGTTACCTTGATCTTTATCCCACGCGGCTTTATAAACCAAATTTCGTGCAGCTTCAATACTGGTGTGCATATCTGCCAATTTGAAGGCGATAGCTTGGTGGTTGCAAATTTCTGTTCCGAAAGCTTTTCGCACTTTTGAATATTCCCGTGCCAAATCATAAGCTCCAGCAGCAATTCCTAAAGCTTGGGCAGCAATACCAATACGGCCTCCAGCCAAAGTTTTCATTGCGAACTTAAAACCAAAACCGTCTTCGCCAATTCTGTTTTCCTTCGGAACTTTTACATCGTTGAATATTAAGGAATGTGTGTCGCTTCCGCGGATTCCCAATTTGTCTTCTTTTGGGCCGATTTCAAAACCTTCCCAGCTTTTTTCAACTATAAAAGCGTTGATACCTTTGTGTTTTTTCTCTTTATGCGTTTGCGCGATCACCAAATAATAATCTGCAGAGCTTCCGTTGGTAATCCAGTTTTTGGTGCCGTTTAAAATGTAATGATCGCCATCTTCAATTGCTGTGGTTCTTTGAGAAGTAGCGTCGCTACCAGCTTCGGGCTCGCTCAGGCAAAATGCTCCAAGTTTTTCACCTGTAGTAAGTTTGGTAAGATATTTTTGTTTTTGTTCCTCTGAACCATACTTTTCAAGTCCGTAACAAACCAAAGAATTGTTCACTGAAACAATCACTGAACACGAAGCATCAATCTTGCTCAATTCTTCCATCACCAAAACGTAGCTCATTGTGTCCATTCCGCCACCGCCATATTTCGGGTCCACCATCATCCCCAAAAAGCCGAGCTCGCCCATTTTTTTAACCTGTTCGGTTGGGAATTTTTGAAGATTATCCCTTTCAATTACGCCAGGAAGCAATTCGGTGCGCGCAAAATCGCGAGCGGCATCGCGGATCATTAACTGTTCTTCGGATAGACTGAAATCCATAGGCTTTTTATAAGTAAGAGTTGTGTATTAAAAAGAAAGAGCAAAGGTACTTATAAAAAGCAAATTCCAAAAATGTAGAAATCCCAAATTCCAAAAAAACAAATCTCAAATAACCCAAAGAAATAAAAAAGGAAAGTCCAAATATGCGTAATCCCCTTTTTGTTTAAATTTTGAGATTTTACATTTTGAGATTTATTTGGAATTTGGAATTTGTTTTTTGTGATTTTTCAAATCTTACTAGTTATCTTTAAACTTCAAACATTCTCAAAAACTTGAAAAAGAACAATTACCATATCATTGGCGTAATGAGCGGCACTTCGTTGGACGGGATTGATTTGGCAGAAATCAATTTTGATTATTCCGAAAAAAAATGGAATTTTCAAATCCTTGCTGCAGAAACTGTTCCGTATTCCTCGTTTTGGAAAGACGAATTGCGCGAAGCTATCATCTATTCCCAAGAAAAATTGGAACGGCTGGATTTCAAATACACCGAAAAACTTTCCGAAGAAATTTCTAAGTTCATCAAGAAGCATAACATTCTTGAAATCGACGCCGTCTGTAGTCACGGGCACACCATTTTTCACCGTCCAGAAAAAGGATTGACCTATCAAATTGGCAATCTTCCGCGTATTTCAAAAATGCTCGGTGAAACTGTGGTTTGCGATTTTCGGGTGCAGGATGTGGAATTGGGCGGACAAGGTGCTCCACTGGTGCCAATTGGTGATAAGTTGCTTTTTTCAGAATATGATTATTGTTTGAATTTGGGCGGTTTCGCAAATTGTTCCTTTGAAAAAAATGGCGACCGTATTGCTTATGATATTTGTCCGGTAAATATTGTTTTGAACAAATACGCCGAAAAACTTGGGAAGGATTTTGATGAAGGCGGCAAATTAGCAGCTTCGGGAAAAGTGGATGAACAATTGCTTAAAAAATTGAATTCACTTTCTTTTTATGCTGAAAAATCTCCGAAATCTTTAGGAATGGAATGGGTTCAGTCAACTATTTTTCCACTTTTGGAATCTTCAAATATTTCTTCCGAAGACATTTTGCGAACATTTACGGAACATATTGCTGTGCAGTTAGCCAATCAGTTTTTAGTAAATGCTTCGGTGTTGATAACAGGCGGCGGCGCTTATAATTCTTTTTTGATCGAAAGACTGAAAAACCTTGCTTCGGTTGAGGTTATTATTCCTTCCCCAGAAATTGTGGAATACAAAGAAGCACTGGTTTTTGGACTTTTGGGCGTTTTAAAGTTGCGTGATGAAGTGAACTGTTTGGCAAGTGTTACCGGGGCTTCAAATGATCATTCTTCGGGGAAAATATTCTATCCATAAATTTTACGTAAAATAAATATAAACCCCTAACAAGTTTTTTATATTTGTCAATATTATCCGAAGCCTTGGCGTAGGATAACCATCACGCTCCTTTGCATTAGTGAAGGACATTTTAACTCTCCGCATTAAATGAAGGAACTGCTTAAAAAGTACGAAGAAAAAGAACCTGAAATCGTTTTTCATTGGAATGACCCCGAAACCGAAGCCGAAGGCTGGACGGTCATCAACTCCTTGCGCGGCGGTGCTGCCGGCGGCGGAACCCGTATGCGCATAGGGCTTGATATGAATGAAGTTCTTTCTTTGGCCAAAACAATGGAGGTAAAATTCACAGTTTCTGGCCCAGCTATTGGCGGCGCAAAATCTGGAATCAACTTTGATCCGGCAGATCCTGGAAAGAAAGGGGTTTTGGAGCGTTGGTACAAAGCCGTTTCGCCTTTGCTTAAAGCGTATTACGGTACTGGAGGCGATTTGAATGTGGATGAAATTCACGAAGTAATTCCAATTACTGAACAAAGCGGTGTTTGGCATCCGCAGGAAGGGGTTTTTAACGGACATTTTTCGCCTACGGAAGCAGATAAAATTAATCGTATTGGGCAATTGCGCCAAGGCGTTATAAAGGTTTTGGAGAATGTAAATTTTTCCCCAGATGTTTCCCGAAAATATACCGTTGCCGATATGATTACGGGCTACGGCGTTGCTGAGGCCGTTCGTCATTATTATGATATTTATGGCGGAAGTGTAAAAGGAAAACGTGCCATAGTTCAAGGTTTTGGAAACGTTGGTGCAGCTGCGGCGTACTATCTTTCGCAAATGGGAGCTAAAATTGTTGGGATTATTGACCGCGACGGTGGAATCATCAACAAAGACGGTTTTTCTTTTGAAGAAATAAAGCAACTCTTTCTTAAAAAGAATGGCAATACTTTGGTTTCGGAAAATATGATTCCTTTTGAAGAAATAAATGATAAAATCTGGAAACTGGAAACGGAGATTTTCGCACCCTGTGCTGCTTCGCGATTGATCACAAAAGAACAGATTTCACAAATGATTGAAACTGGGCTGGAAGTAATAAGTTGTGGTGCGAACGTTCCTTTTGCCGACAAAGAAATTTTCTTCGGATCCATTATGGAGTTTACTGATGAACGCGTAAGCTTAATCCCAGATTTCATCAGTAACTGTGGGATGGCACGGGTTTTTGCCTATTTTATGGAGCGCAAAGTACAAATGACGGACGAAGCGATTTTTAACGATACTTCCATCACCATTAAAAACGCTATCCAGAACACATTTGATAATAATAGTACCAAAACAAATATCAGCAAAACTGCTTTTGAAATTGCATTAAAACAGTTATTATAATTCACAGTAACCAACAGTATTATGGCGTCAATAATCATTTTAATTTTCGTAATAGGATATCTTTCCATTACTTTAGAGCACCCTTTAAAACTTGATAAAACTGTTCCGGCGCTCATAATGTCTTCGCTTATTTGGGCTGTGTTGGCAATTGGTTTCGTGAACGGTTGGTTTGATGTAATCAACAGTGAAGAGCAGGCTTTCAATTTTCTTTCTGGTGGTGAAACTGCGATGGAAGGCTTTGAGGGCACACTGCTCCACCACTTAGGAAAGACCGCCGAAATACTCATTTTCCTTATAGGGGCAATGACGATTGTTGAAATTATTGACCTT
Source organism: Flavobacteriales bacterium (assembly GCA_038212575.1). GTDB lineage: Bacteria > Bacteroidota > Bacteroidia > Flavobacteriales > Flavobacteriaceae > Aequorivita. The sequence goes on along the minus strand of JBBQUI010000019.1, from coordinate 15,932 downwards.
CACCGTGGTTTTGAAGTTTTAAAAAGCGCCGTTCATACAAAAAGCAAAAGAAAACTGCTTTGGATTATTGGGATAATTGGATTTTTCCTTTCAGCAATTATAGATAACCTTACCGCAACTATTGTATTGATTACACTTTTAAGAAAATTAATTCATAAAAGGGAAGATAGACTTTGGTATGCAGCATTGGTTGTTATAGCTGCCAATGCGGGTGGTGCTTGGTCACCAATTGGTGATGTTACCACAACGATGCTTTGGATCGCTAAAAAAGTGACCGCAGGGGCATTGATTGAATTTGTTGTTCTCCCATCTATTGTATGTTTTGCATTGCCATTTTTAATTGCCAGTTATTTACCCGCTTTCCGCGGAAATATAGATGTAGATGCTAGAGAAGACAAGGCAGAAGAATCACTTTTGAGTAGCAAAACAATGCTGTTTTTGGGCTTGGGAATGATAGTTTCTGTACCCATATTTAAAACTTTGACACATTTACCTCCCTATATGGGAATGATGCTGGCTTTGGGGGTGGTCTGGCTTGTCTCGGAATACATTCATCCCGAAGAAGATTTCAGTAAAGAAAAAAGACATTTATATTCTGCCCATAAAGCATTATCCCGTATTGAAATTTCCAGTATCCTTTTCTTCCTCGGAATATTAATGGCCGTTGCGGGGCTCGAAAGTCTTGTTTACGGCGTTGTAAACGGCGAGGAAGTGGGCACGCTGCGCTATTTAGCCGAAGTTTTGCAAAATGCTATACCGAACCAAGATGTTGTAATAATATTATTGGGGGTTTTATCTGCAATTATAGACAACGTGCCGTTGGTGGCTGCTTCTATGGGAATGTATGATATGCCCATAGATTCCGTTCTTTGGCACTTTATAGCGTATTCCGCCGGAACGGGTGGAAGTATGCTTATTATAGGCTCTGCCGCCGGGGTTGCCGCAATGGGAATGGAGCGAATAGACTTTATCTGGTATCTCAAAAAAATCACTTGGCTTGCCTTCGTGGGCTTCATCGCAGGGGCAGGAGTATTTCTTTTGTTCGAAAGAGTGTTATTTCACCATACCTAACAATTTCTGAAACCTAATTTCGTTATTCACTAAACAAAACCTTTTTTATGCTAAACTCCTTTATTCAAGAAGGTGCTGATGTTGCACAAGATCTTGAACCTGTTGCCCAAGAAAAAACCCTTTCCATAATGGATCTTTTGTTAACAGGCGGCCCTGCGGGACAAATAATAATAGCAGTGCTTTTTGTACTTCTTTTTGTGGCAGTCTATATTTATTTTGAAAGACTCTTCGCCATAAAAGCAGCTACCAAAATGGACAGTAATTTTATGAACCAAATCCGTGACCATGTTGCTAAAGGAAATATTCAGGCGGCAAAAGTGCTTTGTGCCCAAAACAACACACCCGTTTCACATTTAACCGAAAAAGGAATTTCCCGAATAGGAAGTCCGCTGCAAGATATTAATACAGCAATCGAAAACGCGGGTCGTTTGGAAGTCTATAAGCTTGAAAAAAATGTTAGTGTACTTGCAACTATTTCTGGTGCTGCACCTATGATTGGTTTCTTGGGAACAGTAATCGGGATGGTTTTGGCATTTCACGAATTGGCATCAAGCAGCGGCCAAGCCGAAATGGGAAATCTCGCCGAAGGTATTTATACAGCAATGACAACAACCGTTGCAGGATTGATTGTTGGTATTATTGCCTATATGGGCTACAACCACTTAGTAGTGAAAACCGACAAGGTAGTCCATCAAATGGAAGCTACAGCTGTTGATTTCCTTGATATTCTAAATGAGCCTGTTTAATGAACTTAAGAGGAAGAAATAAAGTTAGCGCCGAATTTAGCATGAGTTCCATGACAGATATTGTGTTTCTGTTATTGGTATTTTTCCTGCTCACTTCGCCTGCAATAACGCCCGATGCCTTGGATTTAATACTTCCGAAGGCAAAAGGAAAGACTTCAAACGTGCAGAAAGCGTCCGTGAGCATCACAAAAGATGGTGCTTATTATGTGGACAAAGAGCGCGTAAGTGAATACAACATTGAAAGCGAACTGAAAAAAGCGCTCGCCGGCCAAGAAGAGCCTACGGTAATTCTACGTGCGGAAGAAGGCGTGCCAATTGAAGATGCGGTATTCGTGATGGATATTGCAAATAGAAACAACTTCAAAGTCGTTCTCGCCGTAAGGCCGAATTAAAGCCTCCTAAACCCCAAAGGGGGAACATAGCTCTCTTGAAATTAAACTTTCCACAACCTGAAACTTTGAACCAGAAACCTTGAACTTTTTAGATACAGAACATAAACGAAAAAGTATGACCATCACGGTAATCGTGCATGTCATCATTCTTATTCTATTGTTTTATGTGGGAATGAAATATCTGGATCCGCCATTAGAGCAGGGCATAGCTATTAATTTCGGCACTACCGAAACTGGTAGTGGAAACATTCAGCCTACCGAAAAAATACAATCTGCGCCTCAAAAAACTACGCCTGAACCTGTTTCGCAACCTAAAGCTGAAATAAAAGAAGAAGTAGTTACCCAGGACAATGAAGATGCGCCGGTAATCAAAAAAGAAAAACCTAAAAAGGAACAAACGGAAACTCCCGTAAAGGAACAGCCTAAAAAGGAAGTAAAAAAGCCAGACCCAAAACCCGATAAATCCACAACAGATGCGCTTTCCAGTATTTTGAACGGCCCTAAAAGTGATGGTACCGCAAAAGGAGGTGAGGGCAACGATAACAAACCCGGCGATAAAGGAAGTCCTGATGGCGATCCCAATGCCAGTAGTTATTACGGAACCGGAAAAGGATTGGATGGTGATGGCAATTATTTACTCGGTGGAAGAAAAGCACTAAACAAAGAAAAATTTGTGCAGGATTGCAACGAAGCAGGAACCGTTGTGGTGAGCATTGAAGTGGACCGAAGTGGAAAGGTTATCAGCGCAACTCCCGGCGTTCGTGGAACCACAAACAATTCCCGATGCCTTACCGAACCAGCAAAACGTGCTGCTTTGGCCACAAAATTCAACTCAGACGATAAAGCTCCCGCCAAACAGATTGGCAAAATTATTTACAGATTCAGTCTTTCTGAATAGCCATTCATTATAATAAATCCGTATTTTTTTTCAGTATCTTTAAACTTCAAAAAAAGATGCTATGTTTCGTATTTCTACTATTCTCTTTATTTTAATTTGTTTTGTAGGATGTAAAAATTCTTCAGAAAAATCAATTTCAAAAATTTCCGAAGAGAAAAAAGACGAAAAATACCCGTTCGATTTAATGTTTATGCAACGCGCCTATCCCAGTGGCGAAATAAATACTGCGGCATATTCCGAAGCAATCCAATGGAAAAGACAAGCCGCAAATAGAAATCCTGCAAATGAAATATGGCAGTTCAGCGGTCCGTTAAATATTGGAGGACGGATTACCGATATTGAAATCCCTTCCACCCAGCCCGATGTTTACTACGTTGGCGCTGCTTCCGGCGGAATTTTTAAAACTGTAAACGGCGGAACTGATTGGACACCAATTTTTGATGAACAGCAAATGCTTTCCATCGGCGATATTGAAATTTCAAAAAGCAACAACAATTTAATTTATGTAGGCACTGGTGAAGTAAACGCTGGTGGCGGTTCCCTGGTTTACGATGGCGATGGAATCTATAAAAGCACTGATGGCGGAACTACTTGGCAATCTAAAGGTTTACCTGATATTGGCAGCGTGGGGAAAATTGTATTGGATCCAAATAACGACAACACTGCTTTTGTTGGCGCGATGGGTCCGTTGTTCAAAAACAGCAACAACCGCGGCGTTTATAAAACCACAAACGGCGGCGACAGTTGGCAACAGGTTTTGTTTGTTAGCGATTCTACAGGTGTTGTAGATATGTCAATTCATCCAACAGATGGAAATATAGTTTACGCGGCAAGTTGGGAGCGCATAAGGAGGCCAAACCGAAGACAATACGGCGGCATAACTTCAGGAATTTACAGAACTACGGACGGTGGAACCAATTGGACTGAACTAACAAATGGCTTGCCGAGCATTGCTTCCCAAAAAGGACGGATTAGTATAGATATTTCACAATCAAACCCTAATGTGCTTTATGCCCGCTACGCCAACGCTAATGGAAATATTCAAGGGGTTTATAAAACTATAAATGGTGGCGATTCTTGGACCACTGTAAATTCCAATCAGTTGACCGATGTTGGTTTTCATTGGTGGTTTGGTGGAATTTTTATTGATCCAACCGATGAAAATGTTCTTTATAATGTAGATTTTGAAGTACAGAAATCAACCGATGGCGGTAATAATTGGAACAGTGTTTTTACAAACGCACATGTTGATCAACACACAATGGCTTTCAAGACCTCTGTGCCGGGCGAAGTGCTGCTGGGCAATGATGGCGGACTTTATTACAGTAGCAACGGAGGGTCTTCTGCGGTAAAGGACTTAAAATTACCGATTACCCAATTCTACAGAATGTATGTTGATGCACAAAACGAAAATAAAATATACGGTGGTGCGCAGGACAATAGCACGAGCCGCACCCAAACTGGAGGACTGAGCGATTGGAACATTATTTATGGAGGTGATGGTTTTCAGCCTTTGGTTGACCCGACCAATACCAATGTTATTTATGCGCTTTATCAGTACGGTTCTTTAGGAAAATCAACCAATAATGGCGGTTCCTTTTTCGATGCTACAAACGGAATATCCGGGGCTGATAGAAATAATTGGGATACCCCGATTACTTTTGACCCTAATAATTCACAAATACTTTATTTCGGTACAAACCGGCTTTATAAAACAACGAATGCCGCGGGCAATTGGAGTGCCATAAGCCCCGATTTAACCGACGGCCCGCACACGGGCAATCTCACATTTGGAACTATCACTACTATCAGCGTTTCACAATTTAATAGCCAAGTTATCTACGTGGGAACGGATGATGGAAAAGCTTGGGTGACCCAAGATGGCGGTTCAAATTGGGCAGATATTTCGGCCGGAGTTCCGAACCGTTGGGTAACTAAAATTCTGGCTTCCAAAGAAAATCCGAATACGGTTTATTTAACACTTTCGGGCTATCGTTTTGGAGAAGACGTAGGCCACGTTTATAAAAGTATTGACTTTGGAAACAACTGGGTTGATATTTCAGCCAGTTTGCCTGATATTCCTGTGAACGATATTGAGCAAGATAGCTTTGGAAATCTTTTTATAGGCACCGATGTTGGTGTTTTGGCTTCCAAGGATGAAGGCGTGAATTGGGATGTTTTGGGCGAAAATATGCCGTCCGCAGTGGTTTCAGATTTGTTTCTTCACGAAGGCTCGCAATTTCTTTATGCTGCCACTTATGGCCGTTCCACTTACAAAATTGACATTTCAGGAAATATTTTGAATTCTGGCGAAAATGCTTTTGCTTCGGAAGTGAAAGTGTTCCCAAATCCCGCTTCCGAAAGGGTAACGATTTCCTTGAAAAATGCTTCGGAAAAAGCCTCATTATTGATGTTTGACGTTATGGGAAGAATGGTAAAGGAAGTTGCTTTTGAAAATAAAAAGGAAGTCCAATTTTCAGTGGAGAATTTGCAGCCTGGGGTATATTATTTAAAAATTTCCGAAGGAAAAATGCAGACCACCAAAAAATTGATTGTAAAATAAAATCTTTCAGTCATCAATTATTCAGAAACCATAGCGTGGCTTTTTGCCCAATTGCCAATGTACCAAAGAGTAGGGCAGTCTGCTTATAAAGCAGATTTGACGGCGACCATCAGTCTCGCGAACTATTTAAATAATCCAGAGAAAAGTTTTAAGACTGTGCACGTTGCAGGCACCAATGGCAAGGGCAGTACCAGCCATATGTTGGCTTCGGTTTTTCAGGAAGCGGGATATAAAACGGGACTTTACACTTCGCCACATTTGAAAGATTTTCGGGAGCGGATAAAAATAAATGGCGAAATGATTCCGAAGCAATATGTTTTGGAATTTGTGGAAAAACACAAGCCTTATTTTGAAAAAAACCAATTGTCATTTTTTGAAATGACCGTGGGTTTGGCGTTTGATTATTTCAGAAATGAAAAAGTAGATATTGCCATAATTGAAGTTGGAATGGGCGGGCGACTGGACAGTACGAATATAATTACACCCGAAGTTTCCGTAATCACAAACATCGGTTTGGATCACACGCAGTTTTTGGGAAACACTTTGGAAAAAGTTGCTGCTGAAAAAGGTGGAATTATTAAGGAAATGATTCCGGTTATCATTGGCGAAACGCTTCCGGAAACAAAACAGGTTTTTGAAAAAATCGCTACTGAAAGATATGCGCCAATTACTTTTGCAGAAACTTTGGATACTTCGGATTACACTTCAGATTTAAAAGGAAGCTATCAGCAAAAAAACATCAGAACCGTTTTGGCAACTTTGCACGTTTTACAGGCAAAAGGTTGGAATGTTTCAGACGAAAATATTGTAAACGGTTTATTGAATACTATTAAAAATACAGGATTGATGGGACGATGGCAAATTTTGAGAAAGACCCCCAAAGTCATTTGCGATACGGGCCACAATAAAGAAGGCCTACAATTGGTGATGGAACAACTTGCAATGGAAAATTACAGAAACCTACATATTGTTGTGGGTGTGGTTAATGATAAAGATTTGGCGTCGGTATTGCCGCTCTTTCCGAAAAACGCTACTTATTATTTTTGCAAACCCAACATTCCGCGCGGCTTGGACGCTTCATTGTTGCTCTCTCAGGCAAGGGGTTTTGGGTTAATTGGCGAGGAATATATTTCTGTAAAAAAGGCGTATACAGCAGCGGTTGATGCGGCCGAAAAGGATGATTTGGTGTTTGTTGGCGGAAGCACTTTCGTAGTGGCAGAAGTTTTGTGATATTTTTCAAATAAATGTTTGCTGAAAATAAAAAGTAACTTATATTTGCAACCTCAAAACAATTAGGGCGATTAGCTCAGCTGGTTCAGAGCACCTCGTTTACACCGAGGGGGTCGGGGGTTCGAACCCCTCATCGCCCACCAGTTTTTAAAAACCGAAGTGAAAGCTTCGGTTTTTTTATTGTATTTTTTTTTGCATTTTATATTCCACGGAATAAGTTTAACTTTGACTTCTTCATCATCTAAAACCAAACCATACTTGAATACATTTTTTAAAAATATAATAGTAAATGTAGTAAAGAACCGTCAAAAACATCGGAAACCATCGCAGTTTTCCGAACCTTTTGATAAGCGTGTCAAAAATCTTGAGGTTGAGGTTACACATGAAATCTGGGATTTTTTCTACCTGCTTTTGGGAGTGGTTTCTGCTTCTTTTGGCTTAAGGGGATTTTTGATGCCGAACAGTTTTATTGATGGCGGTGTAACAGGAATTTCGTTGATGGTTAATGAACTGGCCGGCATTTCTTTTCCACTTTTATTGGTGTGTTTCAACCTGCCCTTTTTAGCCCTGGCCTATTTTTCAGTTGGAAAGAGATTTGCCATAAAAAGTGTTTTGGGTATTGTGCTTTTGGCAGTTGCAGTAGCTTTAATTCCTTATCCCGCCGTTACGGATGATAAGATTTTAGTAGCTGCGTTTGGTGGATTTTTCTTGGGATTGGGAATTGGATTGGCCATACGTGGTGGTGCAATTATAGACGGAACGGAAGTTTTGGCCATTTTTATCAGTCGTAAAACGAGCCTTACTGTTGGTAATGTAATTATGATTTTTAATGTTTTCATATTTATAACTGCCGCATATTTTCTTTCCACGGAAATAGCCCTTTACGCAATACTTACATATTTCGCAGCTTTTAAAACGGTAGATTTCGTAATAGATGGTATTGAAGAATTTATGGGGGTTACTATTATTTCAGAAGAAAATGAAAAGATTCGTATGGCAATTATTGAAAAAATGGGTCGCGGCTGTACCATTTTTAAAGCTGAAAACGGATTTTCAAAAAATGGTGAAACTAGAAGACCAGTGGATGTTGTTTATACCGTAATAACCCGTTTGGAAATGAGCAAGCTCAAGACAGAAATTGATAAAATTGACAAACAGGCTTTTATAATTATGACTTCGGTGAAAGATGCCAAAGGCGGGATGATAAAAAAGAAACCCATCAAAAAGTTCGACAAATAACTTTCCAATTTTGTGTTTGTTTTGGCACTTTGTCTGCGCTCAGTGTCACAATAGTTGGCTTTTCAATTCTGAATTTTGTATTTTGGTGCTTTAATAGATTTGGGCCATTAACTCAGTTGGTTTAGAGTGTCACGTCGACAACGTGGAAGTCGTTGGTTCGAATCCAACATGGCCCACATATTAAAAAATCTGACGAATTTTTTCATCAATTTTTTTGTTAATAGAATATTCGTAGTAGTGCTTATAGGTAATAAAGTCTTTTATAACTAATATTAGATAATCAATTTTTAAATCAATAAGTAATGGCTGGAGAAGTCCAAGATAGTTTTTGGCCTATACCCAAGTTTTATTTTCGTCTGCGGTTTGGTCTACAGGATATAGCTTTTTTTCAGGAATTATCAGGCTTGGATGTTGAAGATCAACCCATGGAATATAGGCACGGCAATAACCCAGTTTTTTCATCAGTAAATATTCTCAGAAATGAAAAGAGGGGAAATGTAACACTTAAAAAGGGTGTTTTTATTAACGGCAAAAATTTTCAGGAATGGTATGAAAAAATAAGTATGAATTCAATCCCCAGAGAAACGGCTATTATTGACCTTTTGGAAGAATCGGGAAACCCAATAATGACTTGGACATTAAAAAATGCTTGGCCCGTCAAAATATCAAGTACAGATTTAAATTCGGATGCGAACGAGATTGCTGTGGAAACTATGGAATTAAGCCACGAAGGGCTAACCATTAAAAACGGTTGATGCAGACATTATATTAAATCCAAAATCCGCTCCAGCGCCATTCCGCGGGAAGCTTTTATCAGGATTGTTGCATTTGTTGGTGAATTGTTTTCAAGGGCTGTTTTCAACTCATCAAAAGTTTCAAATTGCTTTATATGGGAAGTTTTATTTGTTGTTTTAAAGAAATTGCTTCCTACCAAAAAAACGTTTCCAAAAGGGTTTTCTTTCAAAAAATCAACAATGTTTTGGTGTTCTGTTTCGGCGTCTTTGCCCAGCTCAAACATATCGCCCAGAAATAGAATTTTGTTGTCTCCCTTTGCCTGTTTAAAGTTTTCCAAAGCGGCGAGCATGCTCGTAGGGTTTGCGTTGTAGGCATCCATCAAAATAGTATTTGCGCCTTTGGTGATCAATTGCGAACGGTTATTGGAAGGAACATATCTCTCAATTCCCGCTTTTATTTTTTCTGAAGAAACTTTAAAATAAGCTCCAATGGCAATGGCAGCTGAAAGATTTGTGAAATTGTAAGCGCCCACTAAATTACTCTGTATTTGGGTTCCGTTGAATTCAATTAAAAGATGATGTGAGCTGTCCAATAATTGTATGTCGAAATCACTTTTGGATGTCCCGAAAGTTATTCGTTCTATCCCTTCAGAATTAGCCAATTGTTTTGGGTCGTTTGCATTCACGAAAATTTTCTTGCTGTACTTTTTCAGAAATTGATAAAGTTCTGTTTTTCCTTGCACAACTCCTTCAAGACTGCCAAAACCTTCCAAATGTGCCTTTCCGAAGTTGGTGATATAGCCATAATCTGGCTCAGCAATTTCACTAAGCATTTTAATTTCGCCCAAGTGGTTGGCGCCCATCTCCACAATTCCAAGTTCTGTTTCCTTGTTCATAGTGAGCAAAGTCAATGGAACGCCAATGTGGTTGTTTAAATTTCCCTGTGTAGCAACAGTTTTAAATTTTTGTGAAAGCACCGCATTTATAAGTTCTTTGGAAGTTGTTTTTCCATTGCTCCCGGTGAGTGAGATTATTGGAAGACCCAGAAATTTTCTGTGAAAGGTTGCCAATTCTTGAAGCGTCAATAAAACGTTTTCAACAAGAATAGTTTCGCCAGTACTTTTATGAAATGCTTCTTCGTCAACAATAACTTTGAAAGCACCTTTGTCTAAAGCTTCCTGTGTAAATAAGTTCCCGTTGAAATTTTCGCCTTTCAAAGCAATGAAGATACAGTTTTTGAATATTTTACGAGTGTCGGTACTAACGCCGCTACTCTTCAAAAAAAGCTGATGGATAGATGTTGTATTCATAAAATAAATATACTAAAAAACCCTCCGAAGCGAAGTGCAAGGGAGGGCAGTTTTTTTAGTTTTTTTATTTTTTAGTTGCGTGGGGTTTTTCCTTTTTTGGATTTTGAACCTACACGACTCATTGCGCATCTAAAACCAATGTAATCAGTGGCCATATCTTGCGGGAAGTAACGTCTCTGGGCTGGATCTAACCAATAGTCACGGTCTCTCCAAGAACCTCCTTTGTATACACGAACTTCATTATCAACCAAAGTGGTTCTGCTTGAGGATTTGTCATATTCGCGGTCAAGAGAACCTGTACTGTCTGCAGATACTTTTTGAATTGGCGAGTTGTACATACGGTTTGAATTTTCTCCACCTTCAGTTTCATCGTCTGCAAAAGATTGATAATAGCGAGAGGAACGTTTATCACCATCTCTATAATCGCGGTTGTCGCTTTCAGAGAAGTTGGTTCGTAAATAAGTTTCGTTTTCGTCAACTGGCACTTGCAGAATTTCTCCAGGCAAGTTGCGAGCTACAATTTTTCCGTTGCTCAAAGTGTCGTAAACTATAGAGTCCATCGTCACTACTTTTACCTTTCCGTCTTCACCAATTGCATTTTTAGTATAAACGTTTCCACGATAATAGTTGAAATCGTTAAATTCATCATCTACGATTGGGCGATAAACATCTGCTACCCATTCTGCAACGTTTCCTGCCATATCATACAGTCCAAAATCGTTTGGTTCGTATGATTTTACTTGTGCAGTAATATCGGCACCGTCATCACTCCATCCAGCTATTCCGCCGTAATCACCATCGCCTTGTTTAAAGTTTGCCAATTGATCGCCACGAGATTTTCTTTTTCCGGAACGGGTGTATTGTCCTTCCCAAGGATATTTTTTCTTTCCTCTATAAACGTTATAGTTACGAAGACCAACCAAGCCAAGTGCGGCATATTCCCATTCTACTTCGGTAGGAAGGCGATACGCTGGCATCAACAATCCATCTTTGCGTTGAATGTATAGATTTGTACTGTCTTTGCTTCTTTTGGCAATAGCTTCAGATTTTTTACCGCCTCGGGTTATGGAGTCGTTTCCTCCATAGGTCATTGTTGGCGCGTTTAAATATGTTTCTGTGTTAAATGTTTCACCGGGCTCTACGTCATAGCGGGCGTTGCGTGATGTAATTCCTTCGGTTTCCAAAACCATTTCGTTAACGCGGTCTGTTCTCCAGTTGCTAAATTCTACAGCTTGGATCCAGCTAACACCTACCACCGGATATTCTGCATAGGCGGGATGACGAAGGTAATTGTTGGTCATTACTTCATTAAAACCTAAGCGGTTTCTCCAAACAAGGGTGTCAGGCACTGCACCTTCATAAATTCTTCGGTAATTTTCGTCAGATGGTGGGAAAACTTTCTTTAACCAATCCAAATATTCAAGATACATAAGGTTGGTGACTTCGGTTTCATCCATATAGAATGACTGAACGTGTTGTTGGGTTGGGGAGTTGTTCCAATCATGCATCGGGTCATCCTGAACCCTTCCCATAGTAAAAGTGCCGCCTTCAACAAAAACAAGACCCGGTCCTGTTTCCTGTTCTTTGTTTTTTGGATCATACTGGAAACCACCTTCTTTGGCGTTCATTTTCCAGCCTGTGGCACGGGAACTGTTTTTGTAGTCTCTGGTTTTGTTGCAGCCTACAAGAAGCGAGGCCGCTATTACAGTAACAAATAGCTTAAATGCTAGGTTTTTTCTTAACATCATAGATTCAAATATGATAAAATTGGGTTCGCAATATAGTAATTAACGACAAAAACACAATAATATTTTGTTATTATTGCGCTGTGGGGTTTTGAAAGGTTTTACGACCAATCCCGAATGCAAACGTATTAGTTTTAAAATTATTATCCTAATACTGCATCGGAGAAAAACTTTAAAAATTTTGCACTATACTAAGTGTATATTTGCAGCGTTAATGGTACTAATGAGAAAAGCGACACTTCTTTTTATTTTAATTGCGATGCCTTTTTTGGGAAAGGCACAGTCAAAAAGTATAACCATAGATTGGGGAGATAGCAGTACTTCCGCCAATAATTTTGGAGTTAAAAAACAAGCTGTTTCTGCAAAGCAAAAAGCAATTGAAGCCCTGAAACTTCAGATGGATACTGAGGTTGTTAGCTATACCACACAATGGGAAGATACTGGGTTTTCCGATAAAAATTCCGTAACGGTTTCAAATGTACAATATGGTTCGGTTTCATCGGCGGAACTAAAAAAAATAAATCCTGATTTACTGCCAAGCAAACTAAAATATAGTATTGCAAGCACTAAATCCAGAGATAGGCTTTTTACTATTTTAAATATTACGCCTATAATTAAAACCAATGGAAGTTATCAAAAAGTGCTTTCATTTGATATTAAATATCAATACGGTCCACAAGGCCGCAATGCGCCGCCAGCTATTACCAATTCGGTGCTTGCCAGTGGGAAATGGTTTAAATTTAAGGTTGACCAAACTGGAATTTATAAAATAGATAAATCTTTTTTGAATAATTTGGGCATGAATACCGAGGGTATTAACCCCAGAAATCTTAAAGTGTACGGTGATGGCGGAAAGACTTTGCCATTGCTGAATTCGCAAAACTCATTTTTTGACCTTCCAGAAAACGCTATACAAGTTGTGGGGGAAGAGGACGGAAATTTTGATGGCGGCGATTACATTTTATTTTTTGGTACGGGCACCGAGGGTTATAATTCGGAAAACGACTCCAACATAAACCCGTATAGCGACGAATCCTATTATTACGTTACTGCGGATGGTGGTGCCGGAAAACGCGTAAGGGCCATGACTGAGCCAACTGGCGCTGTTGAATTCACGATCAATCAATTTGACGATTATAAGTTTCACGAAAAAGACGAGGAAAGCCCCACGAAGTTGGGTAGAATATGGTACGGAAATCGTTTTGATATTGAAAGCGAACAAAGCTACAGTTTTGAATTTCCAAATGTTGTCTCGGGAAAACCTATGGAACTTGTTATTAAAGCTGGTGCAGCTTCTGAAAGTAGTACCTCCATGGCGGTATCTGTTAACAGCACAAGCTTGGATCCTTTGATGTTTTCTAGATTGGGTGATGGAGGGTTGTTAAGCTTGGATAACTTATTTGAAGAAATTCCAGCAAGCAGTGCGACCGTTACGGTAGACCTTGCCTATAATAATGCCGGAAACCCATCAAGTATAGCCTATTTGGATTACATTAGTATTTGGGCCGTTCGCCAATTGAGTGGTGTTGACGGACAGTTGGCTTTTCGGTATAGAGATGCGGCTAGTTTGGCTGGTGTTGGAGAGTATCAAATTAGCAATGCATCCCAGTTTTCGCAAGTTTGGGATGTTACTGATTTTCAATTTATTACATCAAAGCAAAATGAAGGAAATGCTTCATCTTTTAGTTTTAAACAAACCCTTGGGGAAGTGCGCGAATATGTAGCAGTAAACCCAAATAATTATTTTGTTCCTATAAAACTTGCACAGTCTGCTGTTCCAAATCAAAATTTAAAAGGAACCATATTTAATGATGAATCTGGAAATTTTAAAGATGTAGATTATATAATCATTACCGCTCCATTCCTGATTCAGCCGGCTTTACGATTGGCAACATATCATAAAAATCTGGAAGGGTTGAATGTAAAAGTGGTAACCACGGATAAAATTTATGAAGAATTCAGTTCTGGTAAACAAGATATTGGTGCTATCCGGAATTTTATTCGGTATGTGTATTACAATGCTTCTGTAGAATCAAAAAGGATTAAGTATGTGGGCATTATGGGAGATGCTTCCATAGATTACAAAAACAGAATTCCCAACAATAATAATATTGTTCCAACTTTTCAAACTGTTTCGGGAACCAGTATCAGCCAGTCTTTCATGTCTGATGACTTCTATGGAAATATGGATGAACTTGAAGGCACTATTGGTAGAGGCTCAGCAGATATAGATAGGCTAGACATTGCAATGGGAAGGATAATTGTGGACAACGTTTCTTTAGCCAACGCGATGGTAGATAAGATTATAAAGTACACCTCAGAAACTTCCTATGGCAACTGGAGAACAAATTTCGTTCTTGTGTCTGATGATGTTGATAAGGATGGTGAAGAAATTTTAGAAACAAAACTGGATGCATTGGGAGATCGAATAGCACTGGAAAAACCATATATAAATGTAAAGAAAATACATTCGGACGCCTATCAGCAAGAGGCATCAGCAGGAGGAAATCGCTATCCGGAGGTTAATGAAGCTATTAAAAAGGCAATAGATGTTGGTGCTATAGTTTTGGATTATTTTGGGCATGGAGGAGAAGATGGCTTGGCCCATGAATTTATATATACAAAAGAAACAGCACAAGAATTCAACAACAAGAATAATCTTCCATGTATAATAACCGTTACCTGCGAGTTTACAAAATTTGACAATCCGTTGCGCATCACGGCGGGTGAACTAACCTTTCAAAATAAAAATGGAGGTGCAATTTCCTTGGTTACCACCACTCGGGCCATCTTCATTTCCACAGGGATTGACTTTAATGAGGCAGTGGCAGGTGAGCTTTTTGGTTATGGTGTTGATGTGCCTAGTCCTCCCGCAGAAGCCTTTAGGCGCGCAAAAGAAGATAACATAAATAGCCCATTAAGGCGTGTTGTTTTCTATATTGGGGACCCTGCAATGCATCTTGCATTTCCAAAAAAGAGTATCAGGCTAACGAAACTAAACGGTATTCCGCTTGCGCAGGCTACAGATACACTTAAAGCTTTAAGCAAAATAAAACTTGAAGGCGAAGTAATTAATGAAGCCGGCATGCTAATGACGGATTACAATGGGGTGCTTGAGGCAAAAGTTTTTGACAAAAATGTAATGCGCCAAACACTAGATAATGATAATCATGGTTTCATCATGGATTTTATCACCTTGGGCGAAGGGCTTTTCAATGGGCAAGCATCAGTGTCAAACGGCCTTTTTGAATTTGAGTTTGTGGTTCCGCGCGATATTCAAATACCCGTTGGCAAAGGCAGGGTCAGCCTTTATGCCAAAAGAGATAATGTGCTGGAAGACCAGGCGGGCGTAAACCTGGATTTGGATGTTGGGGGACTCAATGAAAATGCCCCGGAAGATAACGAAGGCCCATTGATTCGGCTTTATATGAATGATGAAAGTTTTGTATCTGGTGGTATAACCGATGACTCACCAATTTTATTGGCAAAACTGGAAGATCCCAACGGCATCAATACCGCCAGTGGTATTGGGCACGATATTGTTGCTGTTTTGGACGGAGATGAGGCCAATCCATTTCTTTTAAATGAATTTTACCAAGCAGAAGTGGACGATTATACAAAAGGAACCACCAACTATAAGTTCCGCGATCTCGAAGATGGGCTGCATACACTAACTTTGAAAGCGTGGGATGTTTATAACAATTCCTCTACCGCAGAAATTCAGTTTATCGTTGCGGGCAGTGATAAGCTTGAAATTAAACGCGTGCTGAATTATCCAAACCCATTTGTGAGTTATACCGAATTTTGGTTCAACCATAACAGGCCTGACGAAACGCTGGACGTACAAGTTCAGGTGTTTACCGTTACCGGAAAAGTGGTTTGGACAAAAAATGCTTCCTTGCCGCCATCGGGCATTTATTTGTCGCGTGAAATTACTTGGGACGGCCGCGATGATTTTGGCGACCGCATCGGAAAAGGAGTATACATATATAAGATAACCGTGA